>JAYNJA010000175.1:2123-6247 GCA_038109705.1 Thalassolituus sp.
GCTTTGCGCAGCCCGCGAACCACCAACGCATAAGAATGATCAATCATTCTCTCTATTTCAGGGTCTGGCACATCGCCTTCGATAAATACGGTATTCCAGTGGCGTTTATTCATGTGATAAACCGGAATCACATCCTGCCAGATATCCCGTAACTGCTGAGCCTGCAGCGGATCGCATTTCAGGTTGAGCGCATCACGATCCTGGTGTCGTGTTAACAGGGCAAACATTTTGCCTTCGACCTTCATCACCAACGCCTCAGGGCCAAAGGGATAATCACGCACACTCTCTGGCTTGCTATCCAGGTATGCTATCAACTCATCCTTGTTCATCTGACCTCCGATTACTGGTTCTCAACAACGGACTCAGGAGGCAACCTGAACCCCTCAGCCGACTCAGGAATATGCGACCAGACGAGCGCCCCATCGTCTAAAAGAAACACCCCGGCCCGCTGCCAGCGTGTACCCGATGCGACCCGGTTAAATATGCCGCGGAACCACAAACGCACAACACCTGACAGCGACTTTGGCCCCATAAAGTGCCAACCACTGCTGTAGCCCAAGCCCATCTGACCGTAAAATTCGCGATCAGAATCATGATAAAGCTCTACCCCGTCACTGCCGTCGATCAGCTCCAGCCAGCGATCCCGTACAGTCACATCGCCATGAGTCACAACCACCACACGAACATCAGGGTGCGCTGTCGCCCAACGACGACTTTCTTTGATATCCCGTTCCGCAAACGGGCAACCCGTATGACGCACAAAGACCAACAACGAACGATCCTTTGCCAATTCCGGCAAAGGAAGGTTTACGGCATCTCCGATTACAGGAAGCCGGTTTACGCTCTGCTCCACAGGTTTTAATAAAAAAATCATAGACTCGATACGCCACTTCTTTGCATTACATACATTCTGATTAGTCCATACTGGACACAAGGGAATATTTTATGTGTGAAATCAGGTCAACTCTTGGCTAGCCGTTGTACGGCCGGCTAGCCAATTTTTAATATCCGCGAAAACAAAAATAATTTCACCACGATCCAGTTCACACTCGGTTTTAACACCAGGGAGGATACTGCAATGAATGCACTTCAGTGGTTGCTTTCGCGTACCTATACCTATGTCGCGCTGACCCTTGCCGCCATAGCTATCTATCACGTCGGTTACGACGCCAGCAAGCTCATGGTCTGGTTCCTGTTACCGTACTACTTTATCAGCTTGTTGATGCAGTTTGTTCTGCCGAAGGTCTCCGCACCACTGGAAAAAGGCGAACTGGTGACAGACGTTATTTCAAACACTGTTACTGTCGCCGTCGTAAATTCCCTGCAGACATTGGCCATCAGCATCATGTTTGCCTGGAGTTCGAGTAGCCTGCTGATTCACTACGGAGTCATAGGCCCGGAATTTGGTCTGGCGAATGCTCCATTCTGGATGCAGGCCGTCGGCGCGTTTCTGATTGGTGATTTTTTCTTTTACGTTACACACAGAATCGCTCACGAAGTACCTTTCTTCTGGCGCTTCCACTCGGTGCACCACTGCGCTCACCGCGTAACTTTCATGAACGCTTATAGAGTGCACCCGGTTGATGCCATGTTCCGCCGCTATGTGCCTCTGTTCTTCATTACCCTGACCGGTGTCAGCATCGAAGCACTAACCGTCGCGATGGTTTTCTCGACCACACTTGCAACAGTTACCCACATGAACGTCGACCTGCGTCATGGCTGGCTGAATTACTTTATCGCCACCAATGAACTGCACCGTTGGCACCACTCCCAGAAATACCACGAAGCGAAGAACTTCGCCCTGTTCACACTCTGGGATCATATGTTCGGTACTTACTACTGGCCGAAAGACCGGGATATTCCAGAAAAGACTGGGCTGGGTGACGAAACCAACTTCCCGCTTCACAGCTACTGGCAGCAGCTACTGATCCCGTTCCGCTGGAAGACACTGGAGCAGACAACTGATACAGAAGCCGCTCCAAGTCAGCAGCCAGAAATGACAGAAGCAGATTCTGTACAGGCTGTGAAGCCAGACTTTCTGCCCGAACCTGAGTTTGCCGACGCCACCAGCAAGGCATAACGAAACAACAATAATAAAAACCGGTCCTGATGCTGAGGCCGGATCTGACACCAAGTCAGGTCCGGCGTTCGCTTCTGTACAGGAAACGAAGTTATCAGATCCGGATGTAATAATTTGGTATCCGCAAGGATGCAGTACTGAGTAATCACAGATGATTTTTAACTCTGCTATTTTTTTCTGGTTCTTTTCCAGCTTCTTTTTACTATTTAAGTTCGTATTTACCGATCGCCGGAAAATCATCTGGCTGATGGTTATCAGTAGCCTGGTGTTCTATGGCACCTGGAACTACAACTTCATCATCCTTCTTGTATTCAGTGCCTTAGCAGACTATCTGATTGCCCAGAAAGTCGAGGAAAACCGGCACGATCCGGTGCTTAAAAAGCGCTGGCTGATCACCAGCATCACGCTCAATCTTGGCATTCTGGCGATCTTCAAATACAACAATTTTATTCTGCAGAGTGTGCAGGATTTTGTGCTTCTGTTTGGTGGTCACGTCAGCGTACCCACACTAAGTATTATTCTGCCGGTGGGCATTTCTTTTTATACCTTCCAGAGCATGAGCTACACCATCGACGTTTATCGCGGCGATATGAAAGCGCACCGTGGCTTCCTTGAGTTTCTGGCGACCCTATCTTTCTTCCCACAATTGGTAGCAGGCCCGATTCTTCGTGCTAAGCAGATTTTGCCTCAGATCGTCGCCATGCGTACGCCAACGACCTTTCAGATTCGCGCAGGTATGCTGCTGATTATGCTTGGTCTGCTGAAGAAAACCGGCGCCGACATGATGGCGGGCCCGGTGTCTTACGCCTTCGATGGGCCAGAACCGGTCAGTACCTTTGAGACCTGGACAGGCCTGCTGGCTTTCTCTGCTCAGATTTACGGAGATTTCAGTGGCTATTCTGATATCGCCATCGGTGTCGCGCTGATGCTGGGCATCTATATCCCAATGAACTTTAACCTCCCATGGTTCTCGACGTCACCGGTCGACCTCTGGCGTCGCTGGCACATTTCTCTATCGTCCTGGTTACGTGATTACCTCTATATCTCGCTGGGTGGTAACCGTAATGGCAAGCGCGCGCGCAACCTGTTCCTGACCATGGTACTCGCTGGCCTCTGGCACGGTGCCTCATGGACTTTCGTCAGCTGGGGGGCCTATATGGGTATGCTGGTCGTCGTCACCAACTGGCTCAATGATCAGGCGATTCTTAAGGGCTGGACGCAAAGCAAAAACTGGGGCGCGACACTGATTAAAATCGTTGTCACTCACTATCTGGTTATTCTCAGCTGGCCACTGTTCCGTGGCTCAGATCTGGCCACGGCAGGTGAAATGTTTATCACCATGCACGTACCGCAAGCAGCGGAAGTCAGTGCCGGGGCTGGCATTGTTATGACTTTAGTTGTCGCGGGCCTGCTGATAATGCATTTCGTTGATGCTCTGCGTATCCGCTATGGCGATGCGCTGGCACAACGCCAATGGCTGTACTGGCCGATCCTGTTGGTTGGCTTCACTTTGTTCTTCACCGTCGGAGACTTTGGACATGACTTCATCTACTTCCAATTCTGACCACAACAATAAAAAACCGACTGAAGAGAAAACGAATATGACTGACCAGCTCAAAGACCCTCTAAAAGACCAGCAAGTTGAAGACACAGAACTGGCACCATTAGATGCCAAAGAACGTCGTAAAGTCGGAGCCTACACCGTACTGTTTGGTGGCTTAACCGTACTACTGGCCATGCTGCTGGTAAACGGTGGCATCGCCCTGTTACGTTATCAATCGCTGAACCCTTTCAGTATTGAGCGTATCCAGACCTCTGCAGATAAACTGGACATTGCCCTGAGCATCCCTGAAGACGACCCACGGCAAGTGGTTTATGTCATGGGTTCATCTCTGGTGCACTTTGGTTTCTCACCGGACGTTTTCGATGAGTATATGAATAACGCCGGCGTCCCTACCGTGTCGTATAACTTTGGTTTTGGTAATGCCGATCCTTCTATTCATGTGAAATTTGCCCGCAAGCTCGCCCGCACATTTGAGGGTCA
>JAYNJA010000176.1:0-6188 GCA_038109705.1 Thalassolituus sp.
CGTGAGGCGTGATGGGGCAACTATAACTAAAGGAGCAACAACAGTGATATTCACAACCATTCAGGAAACGGCCCGGCATATCGCAAAGAGCGAGCCGGAGCTTACAGTATTCTGCACCGCAACAGGCCAGATTGAGGTGCTTTACCACAAAACGATGGAATGCCACAAGCGACTCAGAGCCGGGCGCGTTCCTGTGCTTCGTCAGGTTAACAAGGACACTCCATCTGCAACCGTTCGCGACGCGCTCAGCCTCTGGGAAACCGGCGGACCTGACCCGCACTATGTAAAGAGTCGCAAACGATCTGCTAACGCAAAATCAGGCGGTTAACCGTGCGTTTATGGTCGCTTATTCGTAACAATCCACTGCGCACCGTTCTGGCGCTGTTACTGCTGGCGAGCGTGTGGGATTCCTACCACTGGCGCACTGTGGCGTACAATCAGCGCGATACGATGGCAGACCTGAACGAAGTTCTGACACAGCAGAACACCGAAGTTCAGCGCGTGTCCAGTGAGTGCCGTGTAAAGATGACTGAAGCCGCCGCACGTGCCGTCCAGAACCTGAAACCGGTAGAACGCCCGGCACGCAACGCGGAGGAGTTTAACGAATGGCTAAACGACTTGTTCTGAGCGTCACGTCGTGGGCGCTGGTGTTCGCAGTGGTCGCCTGTGCTGTGCCGGGGTGCACCACTACGCGCACGGTCAGTGTGCCGGTTCCTGTGTTGCCAGCGGTGCCTGAGTCGCTACTACAGGACTACCCGGGAGACATCCCCAGAGCGGGCCCGGACGGCGTGATGTGCTTCGGCGCTGACGATGTGTTGCTCCTGCAAGATGTTCTTAACTGGTACATAACGCGGCACCGGGGATTGGCGTCCCTGTGGCTGAATCCCGGTTCGGCAGTGGAGTAAATACCATGAAAATCGAAAGCGCGAAATTCCGTCAGCTTTTGCCCACTCACATGAGGGTAATGCCGGACGGATACCAGATGACGGATGAATTCCGCGTGTTTATCTGGGCAGATGGTCAGTATATCGGCTTTGACGTGTCCGCTGGATACAACTGGGAGACCAGCGTTCCTAAAGGGCTGCAATGGTTCGCTAAGCGTAACGAAAGCAAACACGCAGCCGCCGCTCTGGTGCATGACCTGATGTACGAACGCCGGATGAATCGCAAGCTGGCTGATTGCTGTTTCCGTGAAATTCTGATTGACAGTGGCGTATCCCGTGTGAGAGCTTACGTAATGTGGGGCGCTGTCCGGATTGGTGGGCACGCCTTCTATGCGTCTGATACGTCGCGCTTTTGGCGGCAGGTCAGGCGGTTGTTTGATTAAGCCCCGTAGTGGGTAGGAGAAACAAAAATGAACGAATCACAAATCAGAAACATGACGCCGGACGAACTTCTGTCAGCGTTTGAGTGTGGGCAGTTGACTGACGATAACGTAAAGCAGGCGTTTGGGCAGATTTGCGCACTGGTGACTGACGCAATCGAAGAAAAAGAAAAGGCAGAAGAAGAGTGCAGCATTCTGGAGGAGGCAGTTGATGACTCCAACATCCGAATTAACGAACTGGAATACATTATTGACGCCGCACTCGAATGCGACGAACTGGAAGACATGGTAGAGGAGCTGAAAAAAGCATGAACCACTACACCCTACTCCGATCCTATCTTCCTGACCGAACACACGGACAGATTCAGGGTCACGGACTGGCGATGGACACCATCGAACGCCCGTGGAAGGACAACGAACAGAACGTTAGCTGCATCCCTGAAGGCACGTACATCGTGCGCCCTGATGACACAGGCCGGTTTCAGTATTACCGCGTGGACAATGTCCCGTTGCGCTCTGGTATTGAATTTCACCACGGTACAGGCCCACACCACAGCAACGGGTGTATTCTACTGGACGCGACCGAGTTCAAGGAAAAACAGGGCGATGAGTCGTTCATGTTAACTATACGTTCATTTAATGTGTACACAGACCGGTGGTTGTGATTAGATAGCGGTCGATATAACAAAACAAAGGAGAATAGACGTGAGCGCTTATCATGATTTTATTGATGCCAAGTCGTTCCGGGCGGTAGAGTCTGGGTTTACGGTTGATGACTTGCCGTATCCGTTGTTTGACTATCAGGAGCCGATAGTTAAATGGGCGCTGCGCCGTGGTAAGGCGGCAATATTCGCAGACACAGGGCTTGGTAAAACCATCATGCAATTGGCATGGGCAGATCAGGTGCATAAGCATACTGGCAAGCCTGTTCTGATACTTGCGCCGCTTGCGGTTGCCGACCAAACAATCGAAGAAGGTCAGAAGTACGGAATATCAGTTCACAAGGCAGACCCTGACATTGTCATTGATGGCATTCAAATAACCAACTATGAGCAGTTGGGTAAATATAACTGCGCTGATTTTATCGGTATCGCGTTGGATGAGTCGTCTATCCTGAAGGGGATGGATGGAAAGCGACGAAAAGAAATAACCGAGTTCTCTAAAAACATACAGTACAGGCTTAGTTGCACAGCTACTCCGTCGCCTAACGATTTTATGGAGCTTGGCACTCAGTCTGAGTTTCTCGGAGTGATGACTCAGGTTGAAATGCTGGCTATGTTCTTTATCCACGACGGTGGCGACGTGGCGAAATGGCGATTAAAAGGGCATGGCGGCAGTAAGTTCTTTGAATGGCTCGCAACTTGGGCTGTTGTTATTCGCACGCCTGAAGATTTAGGTTTTGACGGTAGCGCACATAAACTGCCTGACCTGATTTATCACTCTCACGTAATTGAAACGACTGCGGTTAATGAGCTGTTTGTAACTCAAGCAGCTGGCCTTCAGGATCGCAACAAGGCCAGAAAAGATAGCGTAGATGATCGAGTGCGTGTGGCTGCCGAAATAGCGAACGGAATAGACGATCAGGTTCTTGTTTGGTGCAATCTAAACGATGAGTCTGAAAAGCTAACAAATGCAATTGGCGATTCAGTTGAGGTAAAAGGTTCCGATAAGCCTGAACATAAAACCAAAGCTCTGATTGGTTTTTCACATGGCGAAGTAAAAAAGCTGGTAAGCAAACCCAAAATAGCAGGGTTCGGCATGAATTGGCAGAACTGCAATCATGTTATATTTGTCGGCCTGTCTGATAGTTGGGAGTCATACTATCAAGCTATACGTCGGTGCTGGCGATTCGGTCAGAAGAAACCTGTACACGTACATATAGTATCTGCTGATACTGAAGGCGCGGTTGTCGCCAACATCAAGCGTAAAGACGAACAAAACCGCGTAATGGGTGAGAAAATGGTTGCACATATGCGAACAATGATGGATAAAGAGATATTCGCAGCCGCGACAACAAAAACAGAATACAAAGCAGAAACACAAATGGAGATTCCTAAATGGTTGGCAATGTAATTAATCAAGTTATAACTAATGATTATGCGTTTTATCACGCAGACACGGTGGAAGTGGCTATGTCGCTTCCTGATAGCAGCGTTGATTTTAGCGTATTCTCTCCGCCTTTTGAGTCACTGTATACATACAGCAACAGCGACCGAGACATGGGCAACAGTAAAGACTCTGGCGAGTTCTGGCAGCAGTACTTATTTCTGATTAAAGAGCAGTTCCGAGTAATGAAGCCGGGTCGAATAATGGCGATTCATTGCATGAACTTGCCGACAAGCAAGCAGAATGACGGGTTTATCGGTATTCGCGACTTTCGTGGCGAAATTATCCGCGCATATCAGGAAGCTGGTTTCATCTATCACTCAGAGGTTGTTATCTGGAAAGACCCTGTAGTGGCGATGCAGCGCACGAAGGCTCTCGGGCTTCTGCATAAAACAATCAAGAAAGACAGTAGTATGAGTCGCATGGGTATACCAGATACTCTGGTAATGTTCAGAAAGCCGGGAGATAACGAATCGCCTATATCGGGAGAGTTCACATATTACGTTGGCACCAACCCAGCTCCGGGGTTTAAGCGTCACGTCTGGGATGATGGGTCAGAGTGCTGGAAGGTTCAGAATGGATCACAAAGCACTAGCGTTGACGTGTGGCAGAGGTATGCATCGCCTGTATGGGATGACATAAACCAGACGGACACTCTCAACTTCAGGGAAGGTCGAGACGACGACGATGAGCGTCATATCTGCCCGTTGCAGTTAGATGTTATTCATCGTTGTTTACAGTTATGGAGCAACCCCGGCGACATTGTATGGTCACCGTTTGGCGGAATTGGCTCAGAAGGTTACATGGCACTGAAAGCCGGGCGAAAGTTTATCGGTGCGGAGCTTAAAGAATCATACTACAATCTGGCACTGCGAAATCTTGAGGCGGCCAAGGATTCGCAATACGACTTATTCACAGGAGAAAACTAATGAAAATCATCACAGACAAAAAAACATGCCAGCAGGCAATCAAGTCAGCGGCCAAGCTGGCAAAGCGCGGCACTATGCCGATTCTGGAAGGCGTGGCGGTTGAGTTCGACGGGTCGGTGTGTCGAATCACCGCCAACGACCTTGAGCGAACATACAGCGAGACATTCCCGGCGGAAGGCGAGCCGGGCCGGTGCGTACTACCGGCGGCTAAGCTGGTGCAGGTTATTAACGCGGCAAAGGGTGAAATCATCATCACTGAAGACCTGATTAAGGCCGGTCGCAGTCGCGTCAAGCTCCAGCCTCTGCCGTATGACGACTACCCCCAGCCGGATTACGCAGAAGGACAACTGGTGTCCGTTGGTGCGGAACAGATTGCCAGCGCGGTTAAGAATATCGTTCACGCCATGCCTACGAAAGACTCCCGGCACTACCTGAACGGAATCCTGCTGCGCGATGGGTTCGCCGTTGCCGCCAACGGCCCGTGCATGGCGTTTGCTGAGTGCGGCTATGACGGACCTGAAGTGATTATCCCGGCGGGCGCCATCCCGACGTTGGTGGACATGGCCGGAGAGGTTCGAGTGTCTGAACGCCAGCTGATTGTCGATGGACCCGGATACCGTTTCAGCACGTCGCTGATTGACGGCAACTATCCCGACTGGACGAAGCTGGTTCCTACTGAGTTTAGCTCTGAGATTACCGCCAACGCGGAAGACCTGATTGACGCATGTAAGGTCGCGGCGCTGGGTGACGACCTGTACAAGAAAGGCTCTGTGTCCGCCGCTGACGGACAGCTGACTATCGAAAACACCGGAGCCACGTCCGGGTGTGATTGTGAGTATTCTGGAAACGTTGAGATTGCGTTCAACCTGCAATACCTGATCGGTGCGATTGAAGCGGAAGGCGGGGAGTCCGTGACAATTAAAATGACCGCGCCGAACAAAGCCGCGATGGTCGGGCGCTATAACGTTGTGATGCCTGTGAAGGTGTGACCCTACCAACCCCACGCAAGCTCGGTTAAACTGCCACCAGTTACCGGGCTTTTTTATGCAGGTGGGAAATGATTAAGCAAAAAGACGGCAAGTGGTGCGTATTGTCTGGAGATGGCAATAAGCAACTAGGTTGCTACGACACAGAAGAAGAAGCAAAGGAACGGCTAGCGAAAATTGAGGCGGTCAAGAACGGCCAGCGCCGCCTGTACTTTAAAGTCAACTCAGAACGAATTCAACGCACTGACGACGGGTATCTCATTACCAACGCTGTCCCAGTGGTGGACGACGTTGTGATGAATAGCGGCCTGTATCCGGCTTCTGAAATCGCAACCAGCTATCAGTCCATGTCTGGTGTCCCCGCTCCAATCGGGCACCCTGAAGACGACTCAGGCGCGTTTATCAGTGCGTCCAACGGCGAAGGTCTGCGCAAGTACTACGCCGGGGCAACGTGCGAGAACGTGCGTTACGAAGGCGGGCGCGTCCTTATGGATGTGGCTATCAACGAACGGCAGGCGCTGGCACATCCTGACGGCGAGCGACTGATTGCGGCTCTGAATGGTTCCGAGCCAGTGCACCTGTCTACCGGACTGCTGCTCCAGCGTGAAGAGCGGGCAGGAAACAGCAAAGGTAAGGATTACACATGGGTGGCGCGTAACATGCAGTTCGACCACGTCGCCATCCTGCTTGACCAGCCCGGGGCGGCAACTCCTGAAGAAGGCGTTGGCATGTGGGTGAATGTTGACCGGGAGACGGCGCCGGTAGAGCCGACCACTAACAGCCTGCTGAAAAAAATCCTTGACAAGGTTGGCGAATTAGTAGCAAACGCCGCGCCCGCTGGCT
>JAYNJA010000177.1:0-6180 GCA_038109705.1 Thalassolituus sp.
AAGTCGGTAGTCTGGCCTCTCAAGTCGCCGCGTTGCCGAAAGTACGCGAAGCGCTGCTACAGCGCCAGCGTGATTTTCGGCAGGCGCCTGGTCTGGTGGCGGACGGTCGTGATATGGGCACCGTCGTTTTTACTGACGCAGACATCAAGATTTTCCTCACTGCTTCCGCCGAAGAGCGCGGGCAGCGTCGCTATAAACAGTTGACTGAGAAGGGCATAAATGCTAGTTTGCCGGCCCTTATCGAAGACATCCGGGTTCGTGATGAACGTGACAGCAACCGTGCTGTTGCTCCATTGCGCCCAGCGACTGATGCGACAGTGATCGACAGCACCTCAATGACGATTGAGGAAGTCCGCGAAGAAATCCTGACGCTGGTCCGCAAAGCAGGACTGATCTGAGATTAAAACCCTCGTATCTGCCAGCTTCCCGAAGGAAGTCGGTACGGGGCGTTTTACTATTAACTTACCCCAGATGACTGGCAATCTGGTCAGCGCGAACTGCGGATAGCAGCGCGTTTTATGAGACAGGTGTATACCATGAGCGAAAGCTTTGCAGAATTATTTGAAGAATCCCTTAAAGAACTGGACATGCAGCCAGGTTCAATTGTTTCCGGTACCGTTGTTGACATCGACAGCGACTGGGTAACAGTTAACTCAGGCCTGAAATCAGAAGCGGTTATCCCGCGCAGCCAGTTCCTGAACGACAAAGGCGAACTGGAAGTTGCTATCGGCGACGAAACCTACGTCTCTCTGGAAGCTGTAGAAGACGGCTTCGGTGAAACCAAACTGTCTCGTGAGAAAGCGAAACGCGCTGAAAGCTGGAAAGAGCTGGAAAAAGCCTTCGAAGCTGATGAAATGGTTACCGGTGTTATCAACGGTAAAGTTAAGGGTGGCTTCACTGTAGAACTGAAGAACATCCGTGCGTTCCTGCCAGGCTCTCTGGTAGATGTTCGTCCAGTACGCGATACCGCGCACCTGGAAGGCAAAGAACTCGAATTCAAAGTTATCAAACTCGACGCCAAGCGTAACAACGTTGTTGTTTCACGTCGTGCCGTTCTGGAAGCTGCTAACAGCCAGGAACGTGAAGAGCTGCTGGCTAACCTGCAGGAAGGTCAGTCTGTTAAGGGTATCGTTAAGAACCTGACCGACTACGGTGCTTTCGTAGATCTGGGCGGTGTTGACGGCCTGCTGCACATCACTGACATGGCGTGGAAGCGTATCAAGCACCCAAGCGAAATCGTTGCTGTTGGTGACGAAATCGACGTTAAAGTCCTGAAGTTCGACCGTGAGCGCAACCGCGTTTCTCTGGGTCTGAAGCAGCTGGGCGATGATCCATGGGTGAGCATCAACGAACGTTACCCAGAAAACGCACGTGTTAAAGCACGCGTTACCAACCTGACTGACTACGGCTGCTTCGCTGAACTGGAAGAAGGCGTTGAAGGTCTGGTACACGTTTCTGAAATGGACTGGACCAACAAAAACATCCACCCAAGCAAAGTCGTACAAGTTGGCGACGAAGTGGAAGTTATGGTTCTGGACATCGACGAAGAGCGTCGTCGTATCTCCCTGGGCATCAAGCAGTGCACCATGAACCCATGGGAAGAGTTCGGTACTAAGTTCAACAAGGGCGACAAGATCTCCGGTAAGATCAAGTCGATCACTGACTTCGGTATCTTCATTGGTCTGGACGGCGGCATCGACGGTCTGGTTCACCTGTCAGACATCTCCTGGAACGACACTGGCGAAGACGCAGTTCGTAACTACAAGAAAGGTGACGAGCTGGAAACTGTGATCCTGTCTATCGATCCAGAGCGTGAGCGTATCTCTCTGGGCGTTAAGCAGCTGGAAAGCGATCCGTTCTCTGAATTCGTTGCTGAAAACGACAAGGGCACCATCGTAACTGGTAAAGTGATTGCAGTTGATGCGAAAGCAGCAACCGTTGAAATCGCTCCAGGTGTAGAAGCGACTCTGCGCGCCTCTGAAATCAGCCAGGACAAAGTTGAAGACGCTCGTAACGCTCTGAACGAAGGCGATACTGTTGAAGCAGCTATCACTTCTGTAGATCGTAAGAACCGTACTATCAGCCTGTCTGTTAAAGCTAAAGACTCTGTAGCTGACAAAGAAGCTCTGAAAGAGCAGCGTGCGAAAGCTGAAGCTGAGATCACTGGTCCAACCACTATCGGTGACCTGATCAAAGAACAGCTGAGTAACAAAGAGTAATTGACTCTTTGCAGCAGAAAAACCCGCCTCGGCGGGTTTTTTTGTGCCTGAATGCTCAGTTTTGGATGCAAATTGACCAATTGTTGTGCTGTGTCACTTGCAAAAGGGAATTGCTAACTGCATGATTTATCTGCAATTATCGTCATGCGTCGTTCTCAAGGAGGGAATGTTGTGACCAAATCTGAACTGATAGATAAGATCGTCACCCGTCAGCCGCAATTATCCGCAAAAGATGTCGAGCTGGCTGTTAAGACTCTACTGGACCATATGTCGCAGACATTGTCGGCCGGAGAACGCATTGAGATTCGTGGTTTCGGTAGTTTTTCTCTGCACTATCGTGCACCAAGGACGGGTAGGAACCCAAAGACGGGAGAAACCGTTGAATTGAAGGGGAAGTTCGTACCGCACTTTAAGCCAGGTAAAGAGCTTCGCGATCAGGTAAATGACGGTCTTGAGACCACTCATTAATACTGAATTATCTTCATTACTTGCGGTCGTACAGATCCCTTACAAGAAGCTTTGCTGACTTATGCTGTCTGCAGACATGTTTGATACTGCACTCCTATATATTCTGCTACTTGCAGCCGTCGGTTTAGGCTGGACATTGGGATATCGTTTTGCACACCAGGCAAAGAAGGTCGAATACCCTGACTGGATCCCTTCAGTCGATTTCATCCTTGCTGAAAGTAATGATGCTGCGCTAGAAAAACTGATTAAGATTGATCAGTTGGATGATGATTCAATTGATCTCCTCCTTAGGCTTGGTAAGAGTCTTCGCGATAAGGGGGAGATAGACCGGGCTACCCACCTACATCAAAAGCTATTTGCTCGACCAGATCTTGAACGCAGTGCCCTCGCCAGTATTCAGTTCGAATTGGCATGTGACTATTCCGCTGCTGGATTGTTGGACAGGGCTGAACGTATATTACGGGACTTACTCAGTAATCATGGGCATAACGCCAGTAAGGCAGCGATATTACTCATCGAGCTGCTCGAGGAAGAAGGTGAGTGGGCAAGTATCGTTGAGCTATATCGTGATAAGAAACTTCCGTCTGCTGCGCACCTCGAACGCAGAATCTCACACGCTATATGTGAGCTTGCTGAGCGGGCATTAAAGAAAGATGAATTTCTTGAGGTTCAGCAGCTTTGTAAGCAGGCATTGAA
Organism: Thalassolituus sp.; assembly: GCA_038109705.1. Classification (GTDB taxonomy): domain Bacteria; phylum Pseudomonadota; class Gammaproteobacteria; order Pseudomonadales; family Oceanobacteraceae; genus Thalassolituus. Next base: position 3,384 of record JAYNJA010000177.1, read on the forward strand.
GGTCGACATGACGTGCGCACGGGCTTTCGTCGTGATGGGGAATCTTGCATATGACCAAAAGGAATACAGAGAAGCTATCCGCTGTTATCTCAGGGCAGCAGAGCTCGATCAAAACAGCATTATCCGGACAATAGATAATCTGACGAAGGCCTTTCAGAATTCAGGTGATCTTAAAGGGCTGCAGGAGCACTTATCTGGCCAATGGAAAAAGACCGGATTTGTTCCGGCGCTCACGGCGAGTGTCAGTGTGTTGGCAGACCAGGATAATATGGAAGAGGCCGTGACAAGGCTTCTTCAGGAGCTCGGAAACTCGCCTTCAAATCAAGGATTCCTCGCCCTCGCAGAGCTTGTATTGGGCCATCACCAACAGCTCGATAAGTCGCAGTTATTACAGCTATATGATATCCTGCGCGGCATCGTAGCAGGCGAGCCGAAGTTCGTCTGTTCAAATTGTGGATTCAAAGCCAGGGAGCCCCATTGGCGCTGTCCAAGCTGCAAGGACTGGGCGACAGTGAAGGCATATACACCCCAGCCAACACAGAAAAAACCGGACCTATGAGCACCACATCTCCTATAGTCGTTGCCCTTGATTTTCCAACTATGGAACAAGCCATATCCATGGCGGACCAACTCGATCCAAAACTCTGTCGCGTAAAAGTTGGAAAAGAACTTTTCACAGCTACCGGCCCTGCCATTCTGGAAGAACTTCATAAGCGTAATTACGAAGTATTTCTGGATCTGAAGTTTCACGATATTCCCAATACCTGCGCCAAAGCAGTTGGTGTAGCCGCAGACCTCGGCGTCTGGATGGTGAACGTCCATGCGTCGGGTGGCCAACGCATGATGGAAGCGGCACGTAATGAGCTGGAGAAAAAGTCTCATAAGCCCTTGCTGATTGGTGTGACCGTGCTTACGTCAATGGAACAAGCTGACTTGGCTGGAATTGGTCTGGACGTTGAACCAATGGTTCAGGTCGAGCGCCTCGCAAAACTGACTCAGGCATCGGGACTTGATGGAGTGGTATGTTCGGCACGAGAAGTTGGTTTGATTCGTGACGTTTGTCGTCCTGACTTTTTGACCGTGACTCCCGGTATTCGCCCAGAGGGTTCAGATATTGGTGATCAGAAGCGCGTAATGACACCGAAGCAGGCGGTAGAAGCTGGCGTTGATTATATGGTGATTGGTAGGCCGGTCGTCCAATCTACAAACCCTTCAATGGCCTTGAGATCTTTGATGCAGAAAATTTGAAAATGAATAATTTCATCCCTAACGACCTAGTATCAATTATAATGCCTTGCTACAACGGGGGGGGATATCTTGATGCCGCTGTTAGATCGGTAATTAAGCAAACATATGTAAGTTGGGAATTGTTAATTGTTGATGATGCCTCGACAGACGATACACCTAGAATTTTGGAAAGATTCTCTGATTATAAAAATGTACGAGTAATTCGTAACGAGAAAAATCTAGGTGTATCAATGTCCAGAAATCGCGGGTTACAGGAATCTACAGGCAGATACATTGCATTTTTGGATTCTGATGACACATGGTCAACCGATAAATTAGAAAAAACTTCTGATGACTTATGGCATCCTGAAAAACTGGCGAAACAAATTAGTCAATTGCAAAAATCCAATTTATCAATCTCGTGTACTTATTACGATATAATAAATGAGAATGGTATAAAACTTGGCAATAAGAGAACCAATACACAACGTATAACGTTTAAGGATAACCTGAGATTCAATCAGATCGGGAATTTAACAGGGCTGTATGATTGTGAAAAACTTGGAAAAGTATTCCAATCAAACATAGGCCACGAAGATTACTTGATGTGGATGACTCTCCTTAGATTATCAGACTGTGATGTTGTTTCCGAATCACTTGCATCATATCGTTTATGCGGGGGCGTCTCTTCAAATAAATTTAAAGCTGCATTGTGGCATTCCAAAATCCTTTTTAGCTATCTTGATCTAAGTTTTCACAAGTATCTATTTTTTATGGCTACTTATGCGTTTAATGGTGTGTTTCGTCGGTGATTTCTTCAAGTAATTGTAGAATGCCAGTATATGTTCTGCTTTTTATTTCAGGGTTCTTTATGAATCTTGGAGTAGCTTCTTCCTTGTTCTTCTGCACTGTATTTCTTCTTGTTGTCTTTCTTAATAGACTGAGGCTAAATAGACGTTCCATTTATATTTTTAGTATATGGGGGGTGTATGCTGTTACTGTTATATCTGTTTTTCTTATGTCAGATCAGAAGCTTGATAGTAAAATAACTGCAGCTAGCCTAATTTATTCTCTGTTGTCTGTACTTATTGTGACATTCCTTCCAGAAGAAAACAGAATGGACATGGTCAAGGCCCTCTTTTACGCCATTTTGATTCTACTGTTTTTGATATTGCTTCAATATTTGGTTTATTTTGTGTTCTACAGATATTTGGATTTGCACAATTTTGTCACCCTAGGTAGGTACGTATCGCGTTATGAAAGTAACTATCTTGCTCAATTCGGGATTTTGAGACCTACGGGGCTATCCGTTGAGCCCTCTAATTATTCGGCTGTGTTGATGTATATGACACTTTCTTATGCTTGGCTGAAGGGGCGGTTAGATAACACTGTAATTCTTCTACTATTTTTTTCATCTCTCACGTTATCCTTTGCATCAATGGGAATCGTCGGTGCAGTAATTGCGGTTATTGGGCTGGCTAGACTGCTTGAAAATAAACGGGTATTCGATTTGGCTATTGTAATAATCGTGTTTTTTTTGGCTTTGGTCGCGGGTCAAATACTCTTTGAT
>JAYNJA010000178.1:0-1117 GCA_038109705.1 Thalassolituus sp.
TACCCGCAGACCGCAACTCCACAAACCGAAGAAACGCCATTTAAACCCCACGGCGATAAAGGCAGGATTCGGGGATCAATAACAGAACAGTTGCTGCAAGCCATGCACGAAAACCGTCTGGAAGCGGTTATCTGCCGCGCACCTGAATTCTACGGCCCGGGTAAAACCCAGAGCATCACCAACATGCTTGTCATCGAGCCATTGAAAACCGGTAAAAAACCGAAAGTATTTCTGCGCGACGATGCTAAACGCACACTCATATACACCCCGGACGCCAGCCGCGCCATGGCACTGATCGGTAATACACCGGATGCCTATGGCCAGACCTGGCACCTGCCGTGCGACGACAGCCGCCCGACTTACAGAACATTCATCCAGCTTGCCTCACGGGCGTTAGACAAACCGGCTGACTACACCGTACTGAGACCCTGGATGCTGTGGCTCGCCGCCAAATTCAACCCGGTACTGCGTGACGCCAGCGAGCTACTGCCACGCTATAAACAGGACAACATCTTTGTGTCCGATAAATTCAAACAGAGGTTTCCGGAGTTTAAGGTGACAACATTTGAAGAGGGACTGGGGGTGATCGCTAACGAGCTCTTTAACTCTTAAAGACGCGCTCTCGATGAAACTTAAAAAATTCCGGTTCTGGCAGATGGTTTTTAGCTTCAAAGAGTGTTTTCCCTTCGTAAGCTAAAAACTGTTCTTCAATGAATTCAGAAGAAGTCGATTTTAATACATCAGAAATTAGAATTTTTGAGTTCTCATTAATTGTCCATAAACCTTGATCAAACGCTCGATCATGGATCGACGATAGGCACAAACCATTGCGAGGGTTTAATCGGATTTCTTCTCTATCTGACCAAGGGATAATGTGGCTAGCGACTAATAGCGTTGGAAAATCGACTCCAGAAAAACAGCATTTTGAATCGTAGTTATCCAAAACCATTTTTCTAAATATAGATTGCCCAATCCGAACTTTAACAACGGATGTTCTTTCGGTTATTGCTGTTTTATTTTGGGTTTTAATGTCATCAGAACTTAGAACATCGTCTTGTGAAATTTCATCTAATAATTGTTGAGATTTTTCGTGGAATTCTTTCGGATTTTCTATGTG
>JAYNJA010000178.1:1127-6178 GCA_038109705.1 Thalassolituus sp.
TAGAAACATTTGGCAATCCTTTACGACCAGATTCGTAGATAACCGGATCGAGGCTTGCGAAGTTACAAAGCTTCATAGAAACAGACCCTGGAGTCCTTTCCATTTGGGCAGCTAATGCCTTTATCTCTGGGGTCGTTTCACTAAGCCTACCAAAGGGAAGCATGTGATACAGATTCAAAGCTAAAATTTGGTCACTGTCTGTCCAGTTCTTTCTCATCTTCCTTGATCCGAGTTCTAATTATTTCCCAATCTTCGGCGAGCAGTTCGCCCGCGCCCATGCCTTCCAGCTGTTGGCGGCCGTAGGCGAGGGCGTCTTTGGCTCGGTTCAGGGCGTCGATATGGCGGCGGCGGGCGAGGAAGCCACCTTCGCTGGCGGCGTTGTAGCCCATAACGTCTTTGAGGTGTTCGCGCAGGGTGTCGACGCCAATGTTCTGCTTCGCAGACAGAGCGATGGTTGCGTAGCTGCCAGAGGTATCTAATCCCACGGTTTCTGTGGATAAGTCAGCCTTGTTGCGGATAACTGTCACTCGGCCGCTGGCGAGCAGGTCGTCGGTGGCTTGCTCCAGACCACGTTCATCATAGAGTGCGTGCAGGAGCTTTTCTGGGTCGGTTTCGTTTGTCGTGGAGTCAATCATCAGCAAAATACGGTCGGCTTTGCTGATTTCGTCCCAGGCGCGTTGTATACCGATACGTTCGACTTCGTCGGGGGCGTCGCGCAGGCCCGCAGTGTCGATGATGTGCAGTGGCATACCGTCTATATGGATATGTTCTTTCAGTACGTCACGGGTGGTACCGGCAATGTCGGTGACGATGGCGCGATCCTGGCCTGCCAAGGCGTTCAGCAGTGACGATTTACCCGCATTCGGGCGGCCGGCAATCACAACGTTCATGCCTTCGCGCAGTATCGCGCCCTGATTCGCTTCTTTCAGCACAGACTCTAACGCCTGTTCAACATCGGTAAGCATGGCTTCGACTTTGCCGTCAGACAGAAAGTCGATTTCTTCTTCCGGAAAGTCGATGGCAGCTTCAGTGTACATACGCAGGTGTACGAGTTGATCGAGCAGTTCGTGTACACGTTTTGAAAATTCGCCCTGCATAGATCGCAACGCACAACGGGCGGCCTGTTCTGAGGCAGAGTCGATCAGGTCGGCGATAGCTTCGGCCTGAGCCAAGTCCATTTTGTCGTTGAGGAATGCCCGTTCTGAGAATTCACCCGGCCGGGCCATACGACAGCCTGCCGCGACAACTTCTTTCAGCAGCAGGTCGAGTACTACCGGGCCGCCATGGCCTTGCAGTTCGAGTACGTCTTCGCCGGTAAAGGAATTCGGATTGGGGAAGAAGAGGGCGATGCCTTCGTCGAGTACGGTGCCATCCTCTGCCTTAAACGGCCCATAGTGCGCGTAACGCGGTTTTGGTTCGTATCCCAACACGCATTGAGCAACCTGTAAGGCTTTGGTACCAGACACGCGGATAATGCCGACGCCGCCGCGCCCTGGGGCAGTTGCGATGGCTGTGATGGTGTCCTGGTGTACCTGGGTCATGATTTGGCCTTTTTTAACAGGTGCCGCATGGAGAAAATTCGACAGGACGCGGCAACGCTCACTCGTCAAAGCTGGATGATCTGATGCAAACGAAGCGGGCATTTATGCCATGGACGGCATAAGTGAGCATACATGGATGTACTTGCTGCGACCGCGAGTTGTATCAGATAAACCAGCGCCCCATTTTAAGGCAACAAAAAAGGCGCCGCAGCGCCTTTTTTAGATTGATTACAGCGTCAGCTGTTTTCGATCTGCTTGGTGATCACATACTGCTGTGCAATCGACAGCACGTTGTTCACTACCCAGTACAGTACCAAACCCGCTGGGAACCACAGGAAGAACACGGTAAAGATCACTGGCATCAGCTGCATCACACGTGCCTGCATCGGATCTGGAGGCGTTGGGTTCAGTCGCATCTGGATGAACATAGACGCACCCATCAGCAGCGGCAGGATGAACAGCGGATCTTTGATCGAAAGGTCTTCAATCCACAGGAAGAACGGTGCCTGACGCAGTTCTACCGATTCCATCAGAACCCAGTACAAGGCGATGAATACTGGCATCTGAACCAGAATTGGCAGACAGCCGCTCAGCGGGTTGATCTTCTCGGTCTTGTAGAGCTTCATCATTTCCTGACCGAGCTTCTCGCGATTATCGCCGTAGCGCTCTTTGATTTCCTGCATCTTCGGCGCAACTTTGCGCATGTTCGCCATTGAACGGTAAGACATGGCAGACAGCTTGAAGAACACAAGTTTGATCAGAATAGTGAGCAGGATAATCGCTACACCCCAGTTACCCACGTATTCGTGAATAAAGTCGAGTGCGATAAACAGCGGCTGAGCAACCCACCACAGAATGCCGTAGTCGATTACCAGGTTCAGGTTAGGTGCGATTTCTTCCAGACGGTCCTGAATCTTAGGGCCAGCGTACAGCTGAGCGCCCATAGTCGCAGTTTCACCCGGCGCTACAGTAACAGCGTTATCGTAGAACCCGAAGATGTAGTTACCTTTTACATAACGACCGTTGTAGGAGTGCTGCTGATCTTGTGCAGGCACCCACGCAGTTACGAAGTAGTGCTGCAGAATCGCAGCCCAGCCGCCATCTTCAACGCTTTTGAATTTCTCTTCTTCAAGGTCATCAAAGCTGACCTTCATGTAACGCTCTTCACTGGTGGTCAGTGCAGCACCCAGGTACGCCTGCATGCCCATTGAGCTGGACTTAGAAGGGTCGTCGGTGCCGTCACGCTTCAGCTGTGCATAGAACACACCCTGCCATGGCTCCTGAGAGGTGTTGCGTACTTTATAGCGTACGTCCATCAGGTAGCTGCCACGTGTGAAAGTGAAAATCTTTTCGACAGTCGCTTTTTCGCTCTGGGTAGTCAGTACAACTTCCAGAGTGTCAGCCTGTTCATTCAGCGTGTAGCTGGTCGCGGCCGCACTATAGAGAGCGCCACCATCTTTATCGATGCCATCACGACCCAGCAGGCCGCTTTGCGCAACGAAAGTGCGGTATGGGCTGTCTTCCAGAAGTGTGAACGGTACATCTTTCTGTTCGTTCGACTTCGGATACGCTGGCAGACGTACAGAAACAATTTCACCGCCACGAGGGTCGATTTCGAGTTTCAGAACATCAGTTTCGACGTTGATCAGCTTACCTGACGGCGCTGAAGTTTCAGTCGTTCCGGCTTCAACCGCAACCTCTGGCTGATCTTCTACATCAGGTGCTTCTGCATTTTCTTCGGCGCTGGCAGTGTCAGGCGCATCGCTGACCTGTGCAGCGGTTTCCTGAGAAATGCTGGCTTCTAACTGAGCCTGCTGATATTCAGCAGAACCGTAGTCTTTGTTCCAGTTGATGATCAGCAGGTATGACGTGATCGCCAGACCTACAAATATGACTATACGGCGGATATCCATGATCAGGGTTTCCGTTGGCAACAATGAGTGGAATGTTTGTGTGAATCCAGATCTGGTACCAGATCGACCCCGTGCCCGCCCCAGGGATGACAACGACCAATGCGGCGCAACGCAAGTGCACCACCACGGATAATACCGTAGCGTCGGATTGCTTCATCAGCGTAGGAAGAACAGGTGGGGTAATACCGACAGCGACTGGGCAACATCGGACTGATGGCGTACCGGTAGACAGCAATCACAGCCAGAGCGAGTCGGGCCAGTGGATTAGCGCCGCGATTTGCGGTTTCTGCCTTGGTGTTTGCCATGAGGTTTTTTCAGTCTGAACCAGAGGCTGTCGATCATCTCACGAATTTGCTGATTGTCCAGCTCGACGATGCCTGAACGCGCAAGAATGACGAAGTCATTGCTGGCCATATCATGTTGGTGCTGTCGGAAAGACTCACGAATCAGGCGTTTCACCCGATTGCGGTCTACCGCTAGCTTCAACTGTTTTTTGGCCAGAACAAAACCGACACGAGGTCGGTTAAGTTCATTCGGCGTCGCCAGCACCAGCAGGTGAGGCGTGCTTCCGCGCAGAGCCGTGTTATCAAAAACACGTTTAAATTCTGCCGGCTTTAGTAACCGTAAATCTTTACGGAATCCAGAATCCGGCATTCAGACACTCGACGCAGATGTAAACAGCAATTAAACGGTCAGGCTGTGACGGCCTTTAGCGCGACGACGAGCCAGAACCTGACGGCCGTTCTTAGTAGCCATGCGAGCACGGAAACCGTGAGTACGCTTACGCTTCAGTACGCTTGGTTGGAATGTACGTTTCATAACATCACCCAATTAGTTTGAAAAAACCCATTTACTGGGCAAATTTTAGGGGCGGGAATTGTATGAAAAAGAGATCACTAAATCAACGCTGATTTGGGATTTCTTTTCCGGTCATCAGAAGAGGTGAATTTATGCCTGATAACCTGAATTCTGATTTTCCGGTCATCATGGTTGTTTATGATTTTATGTGATGTGGAATGAAGAAGAGAAGAAATCTGTATTTATTTTTATATAGCGAACGCTTATCTGTTGATAACCTGAAAAAATCTATAAAAATCAGTTTGTTGCGAGAATAATAACCTGTCGGGAAGGCTTGGGATTAAGGGCGTACAAGCTGCGCGAAAAGTGGGTATGAAAAGGCTGGTTATACACAGAACGGGCTAACCTCTGATTTATTCACAATTTCATTCATGTACCGGATTACAGGGTTTCCAGAGACTTATCCACAGATACAGGCGCATATTGCTGCTCTAGTTAACGCGGAATTCTGTGGATAACAGCTTCCTGGTCAGTTAAAATATCGAGCTTTCTTCAGTTAATTCTTACCGAACGTCAGTACAGAGGTGGATGTGACAGGTTTGTGGGACGACTGCCTAGGGTATTTGCAACATGAGTTACCCGCGCAGCAATACAACACATGGATTCGTCCTCTGGTTGCAAGCATTGATAATGGTCAGCTTATTCTTAGTGCGCCTAACCGCTTCGTAAAAGACTGGGTTCGCGATAAGTACCTGCAACGTATCCAGGAAATCTGTTCCGACATTAATGGTGGTCGTCT
>JAYNJA010000179.1:0-5920 GCA_038109705.1 Thalassolituus sp.
TATCAATACCGCGCTTGCTGAGCTCAATGTCGATAATATTCAGGATCTCACATCGACCGGTCGGCAGATTCGCGAATGGATTCTTGCGGCGCCACTGCCTCCTGCCCTGGAGAATGCGGTTCGGGAAGCCTTTGCATCACTTCAGGATGGTAATGAATCCATGGCTGTTGCTGTTCGTTCATCGGCCACAGCAGAAGATCTGCCTGACGCATCCTTTGCCGGGCAACAAGAGACTCACCTCAACATTGTTGGAATAGATAACGTTCTCCACGCTATTCGTGATGTGTTTGCTTCCTTGTTCAATGATCGTGCGATTGCTTGACCACCAGGGCTTTGATCACCACAAAGTTGCATTGTCGGCTGGTGTTCAGCGTATGGTTCGGAGTGAGACCGCCTCAAGCGGGGTGATGTTTACCCTGGATACAGAATCAGGATTTGATGATGTTGTGTTTGTTACGTCATCTTATGGTCTCGGTGAGACAGTAGTTCAAGGCGCGGTGAACCCGGATGAGTTCTATGTTCATAAGCGTAACCTGACAGAGGGGCGCCCTTCCATTCTGCGCCCCAATCACGGTGCAAAAGCAATCAAGATGATTTACAACCGCGAAGCGGCGGTGGGTAAGTCAGTAGAAACGCAACGCGTAGATCGTGACCTTCGCCGGATCTTTTCTATCACGGATGACGAGGTAGAAGCGCTGGCGAAACAGGCGCTGATAATCGAAAGCCATTATGGCCGTCCAATGGATATCGAATGGGCGAAAGATGGCGATGATGGCAAGTTGTATATCGTTCAGGCTCGTCCGGAAACCGTTAAAAGTCGCGCCAATAAACAGGTAATGGAGCGGTACCTGTTAAAAGAAACCGGAAATATTCTCGCTGAGGGCCGCAGTGTTGGTCATCGAATAGGCAAGGGCAAGGTTCGTGTCATCGATCATATTGATGATATGGATCAGGTTCAGGAGGGGGATATACTTGTCGCTGATATGACAGACCCTGACTGGGAGCCAGTAATGAAGCGTTCTGCGGCTATCGTTACCAATCGTGGTGGTCGAACCTGTCATGCGGCAATCATTGCTCGTGAGCTTGGTATTCCCGCTGTTGTTGGTTGTGACGATGCGACGGAGCGTTTGCGTAACGGTCAGGAAGTTACGGTTTCCTGCGCGGAAGGCGATACGGGGTACGTTTACGAGGGGGCCCTCGATTTCGATGTTCGTACTAATAGCGTTGAGTCGATGCCTGATCTTGATCTCAAAATTATGATGAACGTTGGTAATCCGGACCGTGCATTCGACTTCCAGTCGTTACCTAATGCTGGTGTTGGGCTTGCCCGTCTCGAATTTATTATCAATCGCATGATTGGTGTGCACCCGAAGGCGCTGCTCAACTTCGAGCAGTTGCCTGAAGACGTCAAACCAACCGTTGAACGCCGTATCTCTGGGTACAACGAGCCAGTCGATTTTTACGTTGAGAAGCTGGTCGAGGGTATTTCAACACTCGCGGCAGCGTTCTGGCCAAAGCGTGTTATTGTGCGTCTGTCTGACTTCAAATCAAACGAATACGCCAATCTGATTGGTGGCCGTTTGTTTGAGCCGGAAGAAGAGAATCCAATGCTGGGCTTCCGCGGTGCATCCCGCTACATCTCAAAAAATTTCCGCGACTGTTTCGAGCTTGAATGTCGTGCGATGAAAAAAGTCCGTAACGAAATGGGCTTTACTAACGTTGAGATCATGGTGCCGTTTGTGCGTACAGTCGGAGAGGCAGAGCAGGTGGTAGAATTGCTTGCTGAAAACGGGCTTAAGCGTGGCGAGAACGATCTGCGTCTGATAATGATGTGCGAATTGCCTGCCAATGCGATTCTCGCTGAACAATTCCTTGAGCACTTTGATGGTTTCTCGGTTGGCTCTAATGACCTGACGCAGCTCACTCTTGGTCTGGATCGCGACTCTGGCATCATCGCTCATCTGTTTGATGAGCGTAATGAAGCCATTCTTAAACTGCTCGAAAATGCGATCGACGCGTGTAAGAGGGCCGGAAAATACATTGGTATCTGCGGTCAGGGACCATCTGATCATCCCGACTTTGCCCGTTGGTTAATGGATAAGGGTATCGACAGCATTTCGCTTAACCCTGACTCGGTATTGGATACCTGGTTCTTTCTTGCAAATAACCAGGACTGAAGGACGACAGACTGAATGAAAAGCAGCAGCTCGCTGTTTCCAGTGACTTTGCTTCGGGCGGATATCCTTGGTGATTTGTCCGAAGATATTTATCTCGTAAAACACAATCGTGATCTGGACCAGAGCGTCCAGATCGCGCTTGCTCGTGTTGGTCGTGCGGATCACCCCGAAAAGTCTGGATTTCCCCTTGTTCTGGTGCATGGCAGCTTTACCAATCGCGGTTTCTGGTTGTCGCCTAAGGGCCAGGGCTTTGCCCGATATTTGGTTGAGCAGGGCTTTGATGTCTGGCTGTTTGAGCAGCGAGGCCACGGTTTATCTCCGCGCAATGATGATTACAACGCCAATACGGTAGAGCGCTATGCGCGTTTTGATGTGCCTGCGGTTCATGATTTCATTCACGAGCAGACAGGGCGGTACCCAGCCTGGGTTGGGCACTCGCTCGGCGGTACAATGATCGCGACGGCGGTAGCGGGTGGCTTCTTTAAAGTACTGCCTGCGTTTGCAATGTTTGGGACGCAGGTTGTAAGGCCGAATCCTGCTCTTCAGATTCCTCTGGCGGGGCCGCTCGTGCGTGGTGTCGTGGCGCTGAAAAAAGAACTCGATGGACGCCAGCTAAAAATCGGGCCTGAAAATGAGCCAGCGGGCGTTATTAATGAATATCTTGCCCGTCATAGCTTGCTTGGTCGTTGGAAATTGCCATCGACAGGGGAGGCGTTGCTGCCAAAATGGTCAGAAGCTTCAGTGCCGATGCTGGGTGTGTCGGCAGCTGGAGACACGACAGACCCCGCGAAATACTGTCAGCGCTTTTACCGTATGTACGGTGGTCCGAAGGAAGAGTTGTTGCTGGGGGTTGAGACTGGATTCAGCCGCGATTTCGCGCATGTGGATATGGTCATAGGGGGCGACGCTGAGAGAGAAGTCTGGCCAAAGGTCAGTAATTGGTTGAAGGCCTATGGCGGCTGATCTGAGTCGCGGTGTCGCATTACTGGTTGGTGCGACAGGTCTGATAGGCTCGCATCTTCTGGATCATCTGATTGCATCGGGACGATATGCTGACATCATTGTTATAGCGCGAAGGCAGTCAGCGGAACTGTCATATGCTGCCCGGGAGGCTCTCCGTGCAGGGCGTCTTCGCTGGAATACCTTCGACCAGCCTTTTCCTGAACATGTTGATCACTTCTACTGTGCGCTCGGAACAACCCAGAAGGCATCGGGTAAGTCTGGCCTGGCTGCAGTGGATCGTGATCTGGTCATTGATCTTGCGAATAAGGCTGCCGACACTGGCGCTCAATTATTATCGGTTGTCAGTGCGACAGGTGCGGATGCGGGTTCGATGTTTTTCTACAATCGCATCAAGGGTGAAATGGAGCAGGGCGTCAGTCGACTTGGCGTCTCTTGTATTCAGTTCTGGCAGCCTTCAGTGTTGCTGGGAGAGCGAGATGAGTTTCGTCTGGCGGAGAAGCTCGCCGGTGTCTTTCTCCGATCGCCCTTGCCAAAGAATGTTCAGGCTCGAAAAGGTGCCTGCGTTGCCTCCGCTATGGTGGAGGCAGCAAGCCAGATATCTACTGGCATTCATCGTTTTAAAGTACGTGAAATAGATATGTTTAACTCAGGAGAGACAGTATGACTCAGTATGTAACCCCAGACCTGTGTGATGAATATCCGGATCTGATCACTGTTGTTGAGCCAATGTTCAACAACTACGGCGCTCGTGAATCATTCGGTGGCGAAATCGTTACTGTTAAGTGTCACGAAGACAACTCTAAAGTAAAAGAGCTGGTTGATACCGACGGCAAAGGCAAGGTAATGGTGGTCGACGGTGGTGGCTCTCTGCGTCATGCGCTGTTGGGTGATATGCTGGCTGAGAAAGCCGCTAAGAATGGCTGGGAAGGCATTATTGTTTACGGCTGTATCCGTGACGTTGATGTCATTATGGAAACCGAGCTGGGTGTTCAGGCGCTGGCAACTAACCCGCTGAAAACCGACAAGCGTGGCCTCGGTGATGTGAACGTTAAGGTTAAGTTTGGTGGCGTTGAGTTCGTTCCGGGTCAGTTCGTTTACGCTGACAATAACGGCATCATCGTTTCTCCACAAAAGCTGGAGATGCCGGAGGCCTGATTACCAGTACTCCTTGCAATGAAGCCCGGTTTAACCGGGCTTTTTTATACCTGCTCCGGGGTGTGAAATTCCGCGTTGTATACAATCTTGGTCTTAGATGTCTTGAAAGTGGCAATTTCAGGCGTAGAATAGCGACATCTTTTAATTGGATTGTCGACAATCTATGTCTGAAGCCCAAACGCTTGCTGAAAAAGTGTTCTCTGAACTCGCCACGGCTATCGTTCGTGGCGAGCTTGCGCCCGGAGAAAAGCTGTCAGAGCAGGCCCTGGTAAGCCGCTATGGTGGAAGTCGTGCGCCGATAAGAGAAGCCATTCAAAAGCTGGAGGCCCGTAATCTTGTTGTCAGGGTACCGCATGCGGGAGCACGTGTAGTATCGCTTTCGTTCGAAGAGCTTCGCGATATCTACGAAGTTCGTCTGGAGCTCGAGAGTATGGCTTGTCGCCTTGCCGCTGAGCGTATGTCGGATGCAGAGGTTGCCGATCTGGAGGCGTTGCTACAGGAGCACGCGCGATCCATCGAGGCAGATCAGGGACTCAGCTACTACCAGAAGTCCGGCAATCTTGATTTTCACTACCGTATTATCGAAGGCAGCAAAAACAGTCGCCTGCATCAGATGTTGTGTGGTGACCTGTATCACATCATTCGTATGTACCGATACCGCACCAGTACCAGTACAGAGCGCCCGTTACAGGCCCTGAAAGAACATCAGCGTATTGTTGAAGCGATAAAAAGTCGTGATCCGCAACTCGCAGAATTACTGATGAGACGCCACATTCAGGCGTCTTTGACTAACCTTGAAACTCGTCTGGCTCACGAGGCCAGGCACTAACTCATATGGCACAGGAGACCTGATATGACACCAGGCCAGAAGTTCCGTAAGGCGCTTGAAGACAACAAGCCGCTGCAGATTGTAGGTACCATCAATGCGTACGCCGCAATGATGGCTGAAAAGATTGGCCATCAGGCGATCTATCTCTCCGGTGGTGGTGTTGCAAACGCCTCTTACGGTCTGCCAGATCTTGGTATGACGTCACTGAACGACGTTGTCGAAGATGTTCGTCGTATCACTTCTGCAAGCTCTCTGCCTTTGCTGGTTGATATCGACACCGGCTGGGGTGGTGCATTCAACATTGCACGTACCATTAAAGAGATGGAAAAGGCCGGTGCTGCTGCTGTTCATATTGAAGATCAGGTAGCTCAGAAGCGTTGTGGTCACCGTCCAAATAAAGAAATCGTTTCCAAAGAAGAGATGGTTGATCGTATCAAGGCGGCCGTAGATGCTCGTACCGATGCATTTGCTCAGGAAGGTCTGGAAGCCGCTATCGACCGCGCTAAGGCATGTGTTGAGGCTGGTGCTGACGGCATCTTCGCCGAGGCTGTAAAGACTGAAGAACATTACCGCGCGTTCGCTGAAGCTCTGGATGTGCCGATTCTGGCGAATATCACGGAATTCGGTCAGACCGAACTGTGGAGCCGCGAGCAGCTGGGTGAGTGGGGTGCCGCCATGGTCCTGTACCCACTGAGTGCATTCCGCGCGATGAACAAAGCCGCTGAAACGGTTTACAAGAGCCTGCTTGAAGAAGGTCATCAGCGTAAGGTTATCGACATTATGCAGACCCGTATGG
>JAYNJA010000179.1:5930-6158 GCA_038109705.1 Thalassolituus sp.
TAAAATTTAATAATTTCAGCTAGTTACATTAAGTATCTAAAGTTATAGGAGAAGTACATGGCTGCTGCAAAAGAACTGAGTGGTGCGGGCCTGCGTGGTCAGGTTGCCGGTAAAACTGCTCTTTCTACCGTGGGTAAAGAGGGTGCTGGTCTGACCTACCGTGGTTACGACGTAAAAGACCTCGCTGCGAACTGTGAGTTTGAAGAAGTTGCGCACCTGATTCTGAAG
>JAYNJA010000180.1:0-6038 GCA_038109705.1 Thalassolituus sp.
CAACTGCGCTTTCTTCCAGCGCATTCGGCCCACCGGCTTCAAGGGTCATGGTGGGGATTCCCGCGTCAACAGCTGCGCGTCTCAGTGTCCCTTTCGTTCCAGTGCCATGCAGTACTGTGATGCCGCCAAAATGTCGACTGAATTCAAACACTGCTTCATTGGTCAGGTCGCCACGTATCTGCGGTAAGTTAGTGCGTTTCAGTGAACCGGTATGCAGGTCGACCAGATATTCGCAGCGGTCACGGATGACCTCGGTAAACAGAGAGTGGGCGATACGTCCTGCAGCGCTGCCTTTCGGACTGCCGGGAAAGTGTCGGTTCAGGTCGCGCCGGTCTGCAAGGTAGCGGCTACTGCGGCGGAAACCGTCGAGATTAACAATCGGAATACCAATGACACTGCCTTTCATTTTTTCTGGGTTCAGTTGAAACATCAGCCGACGAACCATCTCAATGCCATTCAGTTCGTCACCGTGAATCGCCGCAGTCAGGCAGACAACAGGGCCTGCGGTGCGGCCTCTGGCCACCAATACAGGTACCGGCGTATCAATGCTGGAAAATGATTGGCCGGGGCTCCACGGCAGAGTACGGAACTCTCCGGGCAGTACCTCGCTGCCCAGAAGAATCATCTGCCGGGGGGAGGCAATCGGCATTGACTCCATATCGATGATGTCAGGGAGGGGGAGAACCGAGGCTGTGGATTCAGATGGTGCAGGCTCGTTGGACATTGGCTCCGGAATATCCTCTTCGTTACCGAGCTCAGTCCCCAGTACTAATGGCGTAAAAATCACTGCAAAAATAAGAAGGGTAGAACAGAGCAGGCGCTGAATTGCTGAGAGAAGGATAAACAACATGAAAAACCGCTTGGAGATTGGTGTAAAAAGAAACGAATGGGTTAAGCATAGACAAAACAGGACGTAGCGAGTTCAGCCTCTGTAGGGAATGTCGGTCCATAAATGCATCGGACTATTCCCTGTATTCGGGCCAGTGCTAATGTGGAACTGAAGATTAACGAACTGGCGCAAAGTAAGGAGGGTGTCGAATGTTTCCAGTAATCAATCCATGGATGTTTATGAACCCGGTGATGACTCAGTTGTTGCCATTGGGTGCCCCGCAAATGCCCTTGAGCGGCGACGTCGTTCAGGATATCAATCCCATCACCAGCTGGCTCTCACCTAACCTTCAGTTTAACTTTGCTGGTAACCCTACAGTAGAGAAAGATATTCACGCGAACGTCGCCAGTTATGGCCGTCAGCTAGGTACTCTGATCCCGGCGGTATTGGCGTCAGCTGCAGACAACGACAGCCCCGAGGTAGAAAAACTTAGGTCGCTTGCTGCGGATATTGAGGCGGTGAAAGCGAAACATCGCCAGGACAAAGCGCAGCTGCTGAAACAGGATTTACTGTTACTCAAAAAAGAAGACCCGGAAGGATTCCGGGTCTTGCTTGAGGCGCTGACTGATTGATGCCGACTCCCACGCAGGTGAGAGTCCACAGATCAGAGAAAAGACGGGGCGCTTACGCAGTCCCTTTAATCTTCGCCGCCAGCTGGTTAGCGAACTTGCAGGCAAAGCCGTATACAGACAGCTGCGGGTTGGCACCAATACTGGTCGGGAATACGGAGCCGTCAATGACGTAGAGGTTGTCGAGGTAGTGGTATTTACCGTTACTGTCGACCACACACTTCTCCAGATCTTCACCCATGCTCAGACCACCCATAACGTGCGCGCTGCCCACGGTGAATGAGTTTGAGCGGTTATCCAGATTCATGATGCCTTCGCGGGCTTCTTCCACGCTTTCATACCATGGCGCATCCAGATGCGACGGGCGGACTTTTTTCGCGCCGGCAGCAAACTGAATTTCAGCCATAGAGATCATGGCGCGCTGGAAACCGTCCCAGAGGTAGTCGTTAACTGGGTAGTCGATGATTGGCGAACCATCGTGAGCCAGTTCGATGTTGGCGCCCGGGCTGTCTTCGTGGAAGCCATCGCGGATCAGTGCCAGCAGCAGGTTAGTGTTCGGCAGGTTGCCCATGTCTTCGTAATGACGGCCGCCATGACCGAGGAAGAGCACAGACGCGAGGCCCGGATGCAGTGGCGTGGCTTCAAGTTTGTAGCCCGCAGGGCCTGACACATTCAGCCATTGGTAGTGATCGCTGTAGATCGACTGCGGCGCGCCGTAGTACGGATCAATCAGTTCCTCGAATTGAGAAAAGCTGAACGCCACCGGATGGAAGAAGGTGCGCTTACCGACGCGGCCTTTCGGGTCAGGTGCGTCAGAACGCAGCAGCAGTGCTGGGCCGTTAATGCCGCCACAAGACATAACTACGTGCGGAGCCTTCACTGAGAAACTGTTGCCGTTTGGCTTGTAGTCGCCGTTCAGTGCAGTAACTTCTACGCCCAGTACTTTCTTGCCTTCGATGATCAGACGCTCAGCGCGGGCGCTGTAGATCAGACCTGAATTCTTTTTCAGCGCACCCGGAATAGTGGTGACCAGCATCGACTGCTTGGCGTTGGTCGGACAACCGGTACCGCAGTAACCCAGGTTCCAGCAGCCAGCAACGTTACGTGGAATCACATGCCAGTCGACGCCGAGTGCTTCGGCACCGCGGCTCAGTACAGCGTTGTTCGGGTTCGGTGGCACTGGCCATGGGGAAATGCTCAGGCGCTCTTCCATACGCTTGAACCATGGCTCCATTTCTTCTTTGCTGGCGCCTTCGAGTTTGAACTCGTCAGCCCAGTAGTTCAGGGTGTTTTCCGGAGTATGGAAGCTGGAGGTCCAGTTAATTACCGTAGTACCGCCAACGCAGCGGCCCTGCAGAATCGACATAGAGCCGTCTTTGCTCATGCGGCCAGCGCTTTCCTGATAGAGGTCGCGGTATGCTTCACGCTCGTCCATCTTAAAATCGTTGGTGCTTTTCAGCGGGCCTTCTTCCAGCATCAGTACGTTGAGGCCGGCTTCTGCCAGAATTTCTGCGGTAGTACCGCCGCCTGCACCTGTTCCGACGATTACAACGTCGGCTTCGATCACGCTGCCGTCAGCGATGTCAACGGCGTCCTGTACGTTCCAGCCGCTGGCAATACCTTCCAGAATCGGATCAGGAATGCCCGCAACCATTGGGATATGTGGTGTACGTTTCATGATGATGTCTCGTCCTGTTCTCGATTATTCGCCGGCAGCCGGGTAAGGAAATGGAATTTTCTTTGGTGGCCCCGGGTAACCGCTGATTTCAAAGTTCTCAGGCTGGGAGTACCAGCAGATGCTGACCAGCTTACACAGGCCGGCATAGCCCATACGCTTAATCGGCAGCATGGATTCACGCCAGCTGACGAGAAATTCTTCCGCTTCTTCGACCGTTGCTTCCTGCCATGGGTGCAGTGGTGCGCCAACGGCAACACGGGTCACAGGCGAGCCCATCAGATCGAATGCCATCTGCAGCTGCTTCAGTGCGTGGCCCTGCAGCGTGGTCATAGTGGTATCCAGAGCTTCTAATAAACGCTGACGGGCATCTTTACCCAGAGCACCCGGGTAGCCTTTGGTCGTCAGAATTGCTGGAGCCAGTGCACCAAGAAAATAGACATCAACTTCACGCAGGGTTTTAAAGCCTTCTGCAGGAGTCTGTTGCTTGGCGCAGCCGGTGAGCATAGCGGCGCCAGAGCCGAGTGTCAGAGCAGCGGTGCCCATAGCACCCAGCTGCAGAAAACCACGGCGGGACGTTTTCATTTTCCTTCCCCTTAGCGGATGAAAAGTTTGTAAACCAGACTGTGCCGTTTCTTGTTATAAGGCGGATAAATGGCACGTCCGCTGTTAATTCGGCCTTTGCGGTGCACGGCCTTCGCCTTGGAGAGCGTCATAAAGCCTTCCTTGCCGTGGTAGTGTCCCATACCGGATGGGCCGACTCCACCGAAAGGCATGTCATCCTGTGCGATATGCATCAGGGTGTCATTGACGCTGACGCCGCCAGCGTGGGTGCGCTCGAGCACCTTTTGTTCGAGTTCCCGATTATAACTGAACAGATACAGAGCAAGAGGTCGATCTCTGTCAGCTATATAGGCCAATGCGTCGTCAAAAGTGCGGTAACTCACCAGGGGCAGAATCGGCCCGAACAGCTCTTCCTGCATGATGGTCATATCTTCTGTCGCGCCTTCGACAATATGCGGTGGCATTTTGCGGGTGCCGGAGAAGTTTTCGTCGGCGGGATTCAGCTGAGTTATTTTTGCGCCTTTGGTGTCGGCGTCCTGCAACCAGTTAAACAGGCGCTCGTACTGACGCTCGTTAATGATGGCGGTGTAGTCATCGTTCTCTTTCAGGGTTGGGTACATCTCAGAGAAGGCGCGGTGATATTTGGCGATGAATTCTTTTTCACGACCTTCAGGCAGCAGCACATAGTCTGGGGCGATGCAGGTCTGGCCGGCATTCAGCGATTTACCGAAGCAGATACGCTCAACGGCGTGATCCATATTGGCATCCGGGGCGATAATCGCCGGGGATTTGCCACCCAGCTCCAGTGTTACCGGTGTCAGGTTCTTCGCTGCGGCGGCCATCACGTGTTTACCCACGGCAGTAGAACCGGTGAATATCAGGTGATCCCATGGGGTTGCGGAGAACTCAGATGACACGTCGACTTCGCCTTCGATAATAGCCGCTTCGTCTTCGCCGAAAACATCAGCGATCAAAGCTTTGAGGGCGGAGTTAGTTGCCGGGGTGAATTCCGACATCTTGATCATGGCGCGATTACCGGCAGAAATCGCCGTTGCCAGCGGCACAATCGCCAGCTGAATCGGGTAGTTCCAGGGCACCATAATGCCAACTACGCCTAACGGCTGATAGACCACCTGATTAGCAGCCGGGGCAAACAGCATATTCACATGGCGGCCGGAGGGGCGCATCCATGCGCGGACGTTCTTGATCATATAGTTGATCGACTGCACGGCGGTCATGATCTCGGCGATCAGGGTTTCGTCTTTTGAGCGGCAGCTGAAGTCTTCGTGTACGGCTTTGATCAGCGCGTCCTGATGGGCAATGACAGCGGCTTTTAACGCACGCAGCTTTGTAACGCGGCTTTTGGCATCCGGCATTGGGTTCTGCAGAAAGGCGGTTTTCTGCTGCTGGAACAGCTGCTCCAGGCGAGCGAGTTCGGCAGCGCTATCCGGCGCTGTGGCAGTCTGTGGCGCGGTGGTTTCTGAGTTTGCGTTGGCTATGCCTTGTAACAGCTCTGTTCTCATACGTCCTGCCTTTCTGTTTTTCGTTATAGGTATTGGTATAGCTACTGGTATCGGCCGTTCCGTGAACGATTGATCGTTTTATAATCTGTTTAGAGTAATCACTCTAAAATGACAAATTAGAGTTGATGCTCTAATTTGTCAACAGGATGCGTGGTATTCTGTCGGTAAAGAATGTTTAGGCATTCGAACCAATGAGCAAACTACGTAACAGGTCGCAATGAACAAGCCGGAGATCAGAATGAGTACCCGTGAGCGTATTCTCGAGGCCAGCCTCACTCTGTTTAATGCCTCAGGTGAGCGCAATGTGACGACCAATCATATCGCGGCCAATCTCGGTATCTCGCCGGGCAATCTCTATTACCACTTCAAGAACAAGCAGGCGATCATCTTCGAGCTGTTCGACCGCTACGAGCAGCGCGTAATGAAAGTACTGGCTCTGCCTGAAGGACGGGCTATAGAAACAACCGATAAGCTGCGTTACCTGATGGAGGTCTTTCAGGGCTTGTGGGAATACCGCTTTATGCACCGGGATATGGAGCATCTTCTGAAGTCCGACTCTGCGTTGCACGAGCGTTATCGCAGTTTCTTCCGTTATTGCCTGAATCAGATCGAAGCTATTTTTCGTGCAGTAAGCGATGCCGGGATTATTCGCGCTGACGAGCGTGATTGCCGCGATCTGGCCCTGAACACCTGGATTCTGGTGACCTCATGGTTTTCTTTCCTGCACTGCAATCTGTTGGGCGCAGATGACGTCGAGATTTCAGAGGATATGCTGCGCGGTGGTATCTATCAGGTGTTCAGTCTGGAACGCCCTTATC
>JAYNJA010000181.1:0-6008 GCA_038109705.1 Thalassolituus sp.
GGAAAAGATACGCGACCTGTTCACTGACGACCCAAGAAACCGTCAGGACATCAAGGACATCGTCCGTGCGGCAGCTGAACGCAGCATCGTCGATAACGAGACGCTCACCATTATCGAAGGTGCCCTGCAGGTTTCTGACATGCAGGTGAGGGACATCATGATCCCACGCTCGCAGATGACACATATTCAGGAAAACGAAACCCTGAAGGATTATCTGCCACGCATTATTGAATCTGCACACTCACGCTTCCCGGTAATTAACGACAACAACGAAGTCAGCGGCATTCTGCTCGCGAAAGACCTGTTGCCACTGGTTCTGCAGAGCAACACCGAAGACTTCCGTCTACGCGATATTCTGCGTACAGCTAACTTCGTACCTGAGAGCAAGCGCCTGAACGTACTGTTGCGCGAATTCCGCTCAAACCGTAACCATATGGCCATTGTTGTCGATGAATTCGGTGGCGTTGCGGGCCTGGTCACGATCGAAGACGTGCTTGAACAGATTGTTGGTGAAATCGAAGACGAACACGATTTCGACGACGAAGAAAACAACATCAAAGAAGTAGACCCTGGCATATTCACGGTGAAAGCCCTGACGCCACTGGAAGACTTCAATGAAGCTCTCAACTGTAAATTACCAACACTGGATTTCGATACCATTGGCGGAATTGTGACCCATCACTTTGGCCGGGTACCGGAATGCAATGAAAGCATCCGTATCGAAGGCATGAAGTTCCGTGTTATCAACGGCACCAGCCGCCAGATCAACCTGCTCGAAGTTCAACTCGACGAATAATCTCATGTTTACACGCACCGCCCTGCCATCATGGACTGCATTGCTGGGTGGCGCTGTCTTCCCGCTGGCGCTGGCCCCCTACTTCTGGTGGCCCGTCGGCCTGATCAGCCTTGCAGCTCTGTATTGGGCCCTCAGCCAACCCGCAGCTCCGGATAAAAGCACACGCACGGCTTTTAACCGCAGCTGGTTATTTGGTTTTGGACAGTTCGGCACTGGGGTCTCCTGGATCTACGTCAGCATGCATGACCATGGCGGCACGCCCATGTGGCTGGCAATTCCGGCGGTCGCAGCTTTTGCAGGCTTTCTCGCCTTGATCCCTGCATTCTGGTTTGCCTTACGCCAGAAGCTGTCAGGACAGTCCCTGGGGGTAATCACCTTTGCAGCCTACTGGCTGCTACAGGAATGGTGCCGAAGCTGGTTCCTGACCGGCTTCCCATGGCTCTACGCCGGTGACGCGCATCTCCATACCTGGCTTGCGGGCTGGGCCCCGGTATCTGGTGTTTACGTTATTTCTTTTATTCTGGCGCTAACAGCGGCATCACTGGTCGCACTGAGATCAACAAGACGTCTGGTCTACCTCTTGCCCTTGATACTGTGGCCAGCCGGTCTGGCTCTGAAGAATATCGAATGGACACAACCAATCGGCACCATGTCTGTCGGCGTCGTACAGGGGAACGTCGATCAGGAACGTAAATGGCTCAACGAAGAGATCTTCCCAACCATCGACCGCTATCAGAGCGATAGCCGCGAACTGTTTGGCAACGACCTGATCCTCTGGCCAGAAACCGCGGTAACGCTGCTACTGCAGCGCTACCGACCGTACATGGACCTGTTTGCTGAAGAGCTGCAGGAACATAACAGCACAGTGATTACCGGCATTCCCTTCCGTTGGCCTCAAGGCACTGAGCTTCAGGGCGAATACCACAACAGTATTGTCGCATTCGGTGAAGGCGAAGGCGTTTACCATAAACAACGACTGGTGCCATTTGGTGAATATATTCCGCTGGAGAAAGCGATCCGCGGGCTGATCCCGTTTTTTGATCTACCAATGTCGAGTTTCCTTTCGGGCAGCAGCGATCAGGAACCGTTAAAAGTGACGGTACACAATGATGGAAATACCGACCTGGCTCTGGTCGCACCCTTTATCTGCTACGAAATCGCCTACCCTGACCTTGTTACAGAGAACGCCCGCGCCGCTGATTTGCTCGTGACCATCAGCAACGATGCCTGGTTTGGTGACTCCTTAGGTCCGAAACAGCATATGGCACTAGCGCAGATGCGAGCATTGGAAACGGGACGCTGGGTACTGCGCTCAACCAATACCGGGATTTCAGCGCTGGTAAACCACAAAGGCGAAATCACTGACCGTATTCCCGTCGCAGAACGCACCACATTCAGCGCGATTGCAGAACGCCGTAACGGCGATACCCTCTATATGATTATCGGGATTTTACCGCTGCTGATACTGGCATTCGGGATTGCTCTCGCCGGACTGCTGCTACACAGGAAGAAGGATCAATCTCTTGGCTAAGTTACTCTTTAAACTGAATGGCGTAACTCAGGAAGAAGCAGACTTCGTACGCGCTTCTCTCGATAAAGCGGGCGTAGAATATTACGAAACAGATCAGGGACGCTGGGGAATTTCTTTGGCAGCTATCTGGCTAGCGAACGAAGATGACTACGCACAAGCCCGCGAATTACTCGATCAGATTCAGGAAGACTGGCTGGAATCTATTAAAGATCAACCAGTGCCAACGCTGTCAGAAAGTATTCAGCAACGCCCGGCGAGCTTTCTGCTGGCCCTGATTGCGGTAGCGATTATTCTTGGGTTATCTGTGCTGCCGTTTATGGGGGTGTTTGGGTAAGCAACCTAGCTACTCGACGTTCAACTCGGCCACTACTTAGCTGTGGCAAAGGTATATAAAAAATTGCGTTCCCTTCTTCAACAATACAACACTCGGATATCTTCATTAACGCAAGCTCAGTATCAGTACCTACAAATACCGATCCATCATACGAAACTCTTTTGCCTTGGGACTGCTGATACTCGACCGAAATATAGAGTCCTCGGCCACCATAAATTCCTGACATCAGCGAAGACGATATTTGATAAGCCAAGTAGCGATAAACTAGAGACGAAGGCGCCGGGCTGAAACTTATAAGACTCAATCTGGAGTAACTGTTCTGTTCTTCCAATTGCAAGCTCGAATAGCCGAAAACATGGTTTTCATCATCGATATCAAATTCAGAATCGAATTTAACAATCCATCCCCGAAAATATCGAATCAGTCTTTTCTCAATGAGGAGCCGATGCAAGTAATAATAAAAAAACGCTGTGCTGAAAAACAGCAAAACCAGAGCAATCGCAAACGGTCCAATGTTTTCAATTTCCATAGAGTTTTGGTCCTGCTCAATGCTGGAACGCCATAAATAGCATCGCAGTCTCCAATCCAATCGTGAGCGAGCTCACCTCAGTCTCTTTCTAACCGCTTCAAGAATCGGCCCATTGGCCTCAGGAAATTGGAAATCTGCGAGCTTAGAGTAATGCACCCAACGGACTTCCTGCCCTTCTGCGCCATGAGCAAGCAGTGCATTATTCATAGGGACATCGACCCAGAGGACTTCCAGTAATACGGATTTATCCGGGTAATTGAAGGGAATTTCCATCAGGGGCGACATATGCTCAGTCGTTACTGGTAACGCGACTTCTTCATCGAGCTCGCGCACCAGAGCTTCTGCCGTGGTTTCGCCAGCTTCGACTTTGCCTCCGGGAAATTCCCAGAGGCCGCCCTGATGTTTGTCGTCGGGGCGGCGAGCGATAAGGATATCCTCATTCACCACTGCCACCGCGACTGCTACGTGTACTTGCTTCATTGCTATAGGTAATTAATTACGAACGGTAGTCCGCATTAATAGAAACGTAGTCGTGTGACAGGTCACAGGTCCACAGACGTTCGTTAATATCACCACGACCCAGCTGGATACGGATGGTGAATTCAGAGTTCGCCAGAACTGCTGCACCTTTTTCTTCGGTGTAGCTGTCGCAACGACCACCATCTTCAACAATCTGTACATCGTCCAGATAAATCTGCACTTTATCGAGATCAAAGTTCTGCACACCAGAACGACCTACCGCAGCCAGAATACGGCCCCAGTTGGCATCAGAAGCATACAGTGCTGTTTTCACCAGAGGTGAATGCGCAACGGTGTAACCTACATCCAACGCTTCTTTCTGGCTTGCCGCCGTTTCAACGTCGATGGTGACGAACTTAGTCGCACCTTCACCATCACGCACGATGGCTTGTGCCAGAACACGGAATACTTCTTCCAGTGCAGTAAAAATAGTTTCTGCAGCGGCACTACCTTCTTCACTAGCATCAACAGCAACACCAGACTGACCGGTTGCGATCAGCATGCAGGAGTCGTTAGTTGAGGTATCACCGTCGATAGTAATACGGTTAAACGATTTATCGGCAAGCTTACGCGCCCAGCCCTGCATCACAGCCGCAGGAATTTTCGCGTCGGTGGCGATAAAACCAAGCATGGTTGCCATATTCGGCATGATCATACCTGCACCTTTTGACAGGCCGGTAATAGTCACGATTTTACCGTCAATTTCTACCTGCTTGCTGTAGCCTTTAGGCAGTGTGTCTGTGGTCATGATGCCACGACCGGCACGTGCCCAGTTGTCTTCAGCCAGATTTTCAAGCGCAGCCGGAATACCACGCTCAAATGCTTCCATATTCAGCGGTTCACCGATAACGCCGGTAGAAAAAGGCAGTACCTGCTCTGGCGAAACACCTGTCGCCTTAGCGACCATCTCACAAGACAGTTCTGCGTTTTTAAAACCTTTTGGGCCTGTACCAGCGTTGGCATTTCCTGTGTTGATCAGCAGGTAGCGCGGGCTGGCTTTTTCAAGGTTACGTCGGCTGATATGTACCGGCGCCGCACAGAAAGCATTCGTCGTGAATACACCTGCGACTTCCGTGCCTTCTGCCAGCTCAAAAATAACCATGTCGTCGCGGTCTTTCTTACGAACACCCGCTTGGGCAATACCCAGACGCACACCTTTGACTACTGCAAAATCTTCGAAAACAGTGAAATTAACGGCCATTTGAGATCAATTTATCCTCAGGACAGTTGTCCGTGACAATGTTTGTATTTTTTACCTGAACCACACGGGCACGGGTCATTACGACCAACCTTCTCGCCATCACGAACAAAAGGCTGGGCCTGGCCGTCGTCTTCTGCCGCTGGCGCCTCTTCAGCACCCAGCGCAGAACCGGCTTCTTCATGTTGGAACTGAGCACGTGCCAACTGAGCTTCGGCTTCAAGGCGGCGACGTTCTTCTTCTTCCTTCACTTCTTCTTCGCGACGGATACGTATATGGCTCAGCACGCGAATAGTGTCGTGTTTAATGTTGTTCAGCAGTTCCTGGAACAGGCCAAAGGATTCACGCTTATATTCCTGTTTCGGGTTCTTCTGACCATAGCCACGCAGGTGAATACCCTGACGCAGGTGATCCATCGTTGCCAGGTGTTCTTTCCAGAGATTATCCAGAACCTGCAACATCATCTGACGTTCTACCTGACGCATAGTCTCTGCGCCGATGGCTGCTTCTTTCTCTTCGTAAGCTTTTAGGATTTCAGCCAGGATACGCTCGCGAATAGTTTCTTCGTAGAGCTTGCTGTCCTCGTCGAGCCACTGTTGAACTGGCAGCTCAATAGCAAACTGCGCAGCAAGCTGACGCTCAAGACCTTCGATATTCCACATCTCAGACAGGCTCTGCGGTGGAATAAACTCATCGATGGCTTCGTTGACCACGTCTTCACGAACGTTTTTGATCACTTCGGAGATATCGCCCATTTCCATCAGGTCATTACGCTGGCCGTAGACCACACGACGCTGATCATTGGCTACGTCATCATACTCAAGCAGCTGCTTACGCATATCGAAGTTACGGCCTTCAACTTTACGTTGTGCCTTTTCCACGGCATTGGTCACCATGCGGTGCTCAATAGATTCACCGTCTTTCATACCCAATGCCTGCATCATGTTGCGCATGCGATCAGACATGAAGATACGCATCAGGTTATCTTCCAGTGACAGGAAGAAACGAGTAGAACCTTTGTCACCCTGTCGACCGGCGCGACCACGCAGCTGGTTATCAATCCGGCGGGACTCATGGCGCTCGGTACCTATAATATGCAGA
>JAYNJA010000182.1:0-3573 GCA_038109705.1 Thalassolituus sp.
GTGTCTTGCCACAGTGGGATGCTGGTGAGATCGGAGTCATCATTTTCGCCCAAGGTAGTCAGAGCGAAATCTACCTGACGTTGGCGCACTGCCTGATAGGCGCTCTCTGAGCTGAGAAACTCCAGATTCAGATTAACGCCCGGATATTTCTGAATGAATTCCCGCAAAACCGGTGGCAGGCGGTGCAGCCCTATGTGGTGGCTGGTGGCGAAGGATAGTGTTCCTGAGATATCGCCGCTGAGATTGTCCATCTGTTGAGTGGTATCGGCGACAAGGTCAAGGATGTCCCGCGCCTTGGGCAGTAAAGCGAGGCCCGCATCTGTAAGGCTGACGGTTCGGTTATGGCGATCAAACAGGGCGACGCCCAGTTGGCTCTCCAGTTGTTGGATACGCTTGCTTACTGCCGACTGGGTCAGGTGCAGGTGCTCAGCCGCCTCTGAAAAAGAATTTTGTCCGGCAACGGCGAGAAAAGCCTTCAATGATTGCGTGTCCATCGGTTACCTCGCTGCGGGGTTTTGGCTTGATGTATTCCTAATGGGAATTCAAACTAGAAAAAATATGAATTTCTGTTGTTTATCAGCTCAGGTATGATTCTTCAAGTGATTAGTGCGAGAGCACAAACGAAATATCAGCTGAACATAAGCTAAACAAAAGAACAGGAGCGCAGGCATGGCCGGCAAAACTCTGTATGACAAGCTCTGGGACCAGCACGTAGTTAAAATGCGTGATGATGGTACTGCCCTTATTTATATCGACCGCCAGTTGCTGCACGAAGTAACTTCACCTCAGGCGTTCGAAGGTCTGCGTATCGCGGGTCGTAAGCCATGGCGCTTAGACGCCAACCTGGCAACCCCTGATCACAACGTACCGACCACGCCGGTTGAGCGTGAATCCGGTATCGACGGTATTCAGGACCCGGTTTCCCGTATTCAGGTGAAAACCCTGGACGACAACTGCGACCACTTTGGTATCACCGAATTCAAGATGGCCGACAAGCGTCAGGGCATCGTGCACGTGGTTGGCCCGGAGCAGGGCGCGACTCTGCCGGGCATGACCGTTGTGTGTGGTGACTCCCACACCGCCACTCACGGTGCCTTTGCTGCACTGGCACACGGTATCGGTACCTCTGAAGTTGAGCACGTTCTGGCGACTCAGTGTCTGATTCAGCGCAAGATGAAAAACCTGCTGATCAAGGTCGACGGCGAACTCGGCAAAGGCATCACAGGTAAAGACGTGGTGCTGCACGTGATTGGTCTGATCGGCACTGCTGGCGGTAACGGTTGTGCTATGGAATTCGGTGGTTCTGCTATCCGTACCATGAGTATGGAAGGCCGTATGACCATGTGTAACATGGCCATTGAAGCCGGTGCCCGTGTCGGCATGGTGGCGTTCGATGAGATCACTGCGGAATACGTGAAAGGTCGTCCGTTTGCGCCTAAAGCGGATCAGTGGGAAATGGCCGTTGCTGCTTGGTCTGACCTCAAGTCTGATGACGATGCGGAATTCGACAAAGTCGTTGAGATTCGCGCCGAAGACATCAAACCTCAGGTCACCTGGGGCACGTCTCCTGAAATGGTGACTACCGTTGATGGCACTGTACCAACTCTGGACGACGCGGCTGACGACGTTGAGCGTTCTGGCTTTAAACGTGCCTACGAATACATGGGTCTGACTGCCGGTCAGAAGATCACAGATATTAAGCTGGATCGTGTATTTATTGGTTCATGCACCAACTCCCGTATCGAAGATCTGCGCGCTGCTGCTGAAGTAGCGAAAGGCCGTAAAGTTGCTGAGAGTCTGATTCAGGCCTTAGTCGTACCGGGCTCTGGTCTGGTGAAAGAGCAGGCAGAGAAAGAAGGTCTGGATAAGATCTTTATCGAAGCTGGTTTCGAATGGCGTGAGCCAGGCTGCTCTATGTGTCTGGCGATGAACGCCGACAAACTGGGCAACGGTGAGCACTGTGCGTCGACGTCTAACCGTAACTTCGAAGGTCGTCAGGGCTACGGTGGTCGTACGCATCTGGTGAGCCCGGCGATGGCTGCAGCGGCTGCGATTGCTGGTCACTTCGTTGACGTGCGTGAGCTTTAATAGGAGAACATAAGATGAAAGCATTTACTGTACATCAGGGTGTTGTCGCTCCTATGGATCGCGCCAACATCGACACCGATATGATCATTCCTAAGCAGTTCCTGAAGTCGATCAAACGTTCTGGCTTTGGCCCGAATCTGTTTGATGAGCTGCGTTATCTGGACGAAGGTCAGCCGGATGCGGATAACAGCGGTCGTCCGCTGAATCCTGACTTCGTACTGAACCAGCCACGTTATAGCGGTGCTTCTGTGCTGCTTGCACGCGAGAACTTCGGCTGTGGTTCAAGTCGTGAGCACGCGCCATGGGCACTGGAAGACTTTGGCTTCCGTGCGATCATTGCGCCAAGCTATGCGGACATTTTCTACAACAACAGCTTTAAGAATGGTCTGTTGCCGATTGTTCTCGATGAACAAACGGTTGATCGTCTGTTTAAAGAGACTGAGGCAAGCGAAGGTTATCAGCTGACTGTTGATCTGGAGAACAAGAAAGTGGTGACACCTTCTGGTGAAGAGATCGCTTTTGAGGTGGATGACTTCCGTCGTCACTGTCTGCTGAATGGTCTGGATGATATTGGTCTGACGTTGCAGGACGCTGAAGAGATCCGCTCTTACGAGGAAAAGCGTCGTGCCTCTTCTCCATGGTTGTTTGGTGCCTAACCGCTGCGGATTAGTCAATTAGTTGTTTTGTGGCACGCCGTTAATACGTCCGTGTAGGCTCGGGTGCCGCGTCCATGCGGCACACGGCCCCCGAACCAACCAATTAACTATCCGATATCTACATATTTAGCCTCCAATGAGGTTTGAGGAATGTTGGTAGGTGCTATTACAGCCCTTTGTGCCAGGGATGGCACAAGGGAGCCCCCAGGGATGGGTTTACGGCGAGCTGTAATAGCACCTGCCAATGTTCCGGATAAGAATTGTGCCGCTGCATCGCTGTGCCGGTATTAAAGAATTGCGAAGATAGATTTTGAGGTTTTAGAAATGAGCAAAAACGTACTGATTCTGCCGGGCGATGGTATTGGCCCGGAAATCGTTGCAGAAGCCGTTAAGGTTCTGAACGTAGCAAACGAAAAATTCAATCTGGGTCTTGAGCTGGTGGACGGTCTGGTAGGTGGTTCTGCCTACGACGTGCACGGTACACCACTGCCAGAAGAGACCATGGAAAAAGCTCGTGCAGCAGACGCAATTCTGCTGGGTGCGGTAGGTGGTCCTAAGTGGGATAACCTCGAAGATCGCGAGCTGCGCCCTGAGAAAGGTCTGTTGGGTCTGCGTTCTGGCCTTGAACTGTTCGGTAACCTGCGTCCTGCGATTCTGTATCCACAGTTGGCGGATGCATCTTCTCTGAAGCCTGAGATCGTTTCTGGTCTGGATATCCTGATCGTGCGTGAGCTGACTGGCGGTATTTACTTCGGTAAGCCACGCGAGCGTACCACGCTGGAAAACGGCGAGCGCATGGCTCACGACACGCTGCCCTACAGCGAGAGTG
>JAYNJA010000182.1:3583-5994 GCA_038109705.1 Thalassolituus sp.
ACGTGGACAACGCAGCCATGCAGCTGGTGCGCGCACCTAAGCAGTTCGACGTGATGGTTACCGGGAACATGTTCGGTGACATCCTGTCAGACGCTGCTGCAATGCTGACTGGTTCTATCGGCATGCTGCCTTCTGCCTCTCTGGATAAAGACAACAAAGGTATGTACGAGCCATGTCATGGTTCGGCACCTGATATTGCAGGCCAGGGCATTGCTAACCCATTGGCAACCATCCTGTCAGCTGCGATGATGTTGCGTTACTCACTGGGTGAAGGCGCGGCTGCAGACGCAATTGAAAAAGCGGTCAGCGATGTACTCGATAAAGGTCTGCGTACTGGCGACATCTTCTCTGAAGGTATGCAGAAAGTTTCAACCGCCGAAATGGGCGAAGCAGTGGTAGCTGCTCTGCAGGAGGTTTAATTACATGTCACAGATGAATGTTGGCCTGGTAGGCTGGCGCGGAATGGTTGGCTCTGTCCTGATGCAACGCATGCAGGACGAAAAAGATTTTGATCTGATTAATCCGGTATTTTTCACCACGTCTCAGAAAGGTCTGCCAGCGCCAGATTTTGCTGGTAAAGACTGCGGCACTCTGGAAGACGCATTCGATATCGATGCACTGAAAGCACAGGATGTAATCATTACCTGTCAGGGCGGCGATTACACCAAAGAAGTGTACGGCAAGCTGCGCGAAGCGGGCTGGAACGGTTACTGGATCGATGCGGCGTCTTCGCTGCGTATGGCTGACGATGCCATCATCGTCCTTGATCCTGTTAACAAAGACGTGATCGAAAAGGGCATTGAGTTAGGTGTAAAAACCTACGTTGGCGGCAACTGTACGGTCAGTCTGATGTTGCTCGCTCTGGGCGGTCTGTTTGAGAAAGATCTGGTGGAGTGGGTTGCTCCGCAGACTTATCAGGCGGCGTCTGGTGCTGGTGCACAGAACATGCGTGAGCTGATCTCCCAGATGGGTGCAATTCACGACGACGTTAAAGAAAAACTGGCTGATCCAGCGAGTGCGATTCTTGAAATCGACCGTCAGGTAGCTGACTTCATTCGCAGTGACGCTCTGCCAACGGATCAGTTCGGTGTGCCGCTGGCCGGCAGCCTGATCCCATATATCGACTCTCAGCTGGAAACCGGCCAGAGCCGTGAAGAGTGGAAAGCGCAGGTTGAAGCGAACAAGATAATGGGCCGCAGCGACAACCAGGTTCCGGTTGACGGTCTCTGTGTTCGTATCGGTGCGATGCGTTGTCATAGTCAGGCAATGACCATCAAGCTGAAGAAAGATCTGCCTGTGAGCGAAATTGAAGAAATTCTGGCGGCTCACAACGATTGGGTGAAAGTTGTTCCTAATGATCGTGCGTCAAGCATGACCGATCTGACGCCAGCAAAAGTCACCGGCACATTAAGTATCCCGGTGGGCCGTATTCGCAAACTGAATATGGGGCCTGAATATATTTCGGCCTTTACGGTCGGCGATCAGCTCCTCTGGGGCGCAGCTGAGCCACTTCGCAGAATGTTGCGCATTTTGTTGAATAAGTGATGAAAAAGCGGGGTATTTACCCCGCTTTTTTCATGGTGGCTGAGAGAAAAATGCTCTAAGTGTTTCATACGTCACGCTTTTATCCCCCGCGAAACGGGCAAAATATTGCGTTAGCTGGTTTTATATTTGATACTACGAAGCGCTTATGAATGGAATCTATAAGTAAGCTGGGTCAGGATTATCTATAAGAAAAGCGGTTTTTTGACAAACCGACGACTACAATCGTCGCGAACGACAACAAGGAAGCAATAATGAAGCGCCTACTTGCTAAAAGCATTCTGTTGGCCGGAGGAATGTCCGTCTCGACTCAACTCTTCGCCCTTGGGCTGGGAGAGATGGAAATCAGTTCTGCACTGAATCAGCCTCTGCGTGGTGAGATCCGTCTGATCGACACCGACGGCCTGTCAGCGCTGGAAATCAAACCGGCCCTCGCCAGTGTGCGGGATTTTGAACAAGCCGGGGTAGAGCGTTATCAGTTCCTTACTCAGATGAAATTCTCTGTGAATGGCGACCGTATCGTTGTGACAACACGCGACCCGGTTAATGAGCCATTCCTCAACTTCCTCGTTGAGCTCAACTGGCCGTCTGGCCGTGTTCTGCGCGAGTACACACTGCTGCTTGACCCGCCAGTGTTCGAAGAAGGCCGCGTGCAACCACTGGTAGCTGTACCAGCAGGCGCCATACAGAACAACACGGTTGCGACGACCCAACCAACGCCTGCTCCTGCGACTAAACAGCCGGCACAGAACAATACCTGGAGTCAGCCAGCAGCGCCGGGCACCTACAAAGTGCAGCCGAATGATACGCTGTGGCAGATTGCTCTCGAAACCCGTCCTAATTCGTCCATCTCTCCACAGCAGATGATG
>JAYNJA010000183.1:0-5869 GCA_038109705.1 Thalassolituus sp.
TTTCTAAGCCCAGTATTTCTAAGCCCAGTATTTCTAAGCCCAGTATTTCTAAGCCAAGTATTTTTACCAGCCAATATCTTTAACGGTCAGAAACCAAAGCCAATCATAATACTGTTATAGCGCGCCTCAAGCGGACGGCTGCTTTCTTCAAATATGTTCTGTAATACTTGCTGCTGGAACTCCACAATAAAGCGGAGTTCCTGCGCCGACTGCAGCGTTAAGCCTGCCGCCCAGTAGTAACCGGTACCATTGTCGCGGGCTGTTTGTGATCCTTCTGGGTAGATACCATCAAAATACTCATGGACGGTCAGTTTGCTGCGATAGTGCAGCACTCCACCCCGGACATACGGGATAAAGGTACGGTGTACCGGGAAATGAACGCCCAGACCGGCAAATGTCGTGGTCGCTGTAAATTCGGTTTCGTATGACCCCGCCAGATCTTTCTGCATCGCTGTCGACGCGTTTGAATAATCCTGAAAACCAACTTCCGCATGTAGCCATGATGTGAAACGGTACCCTCCATACAGGTTGTAAGTGCCGCACGTTTCGAAATCAGGAACGGCTGTGCCGGAACTTATGTTCAACTTGCACAGGCCGGCGCTGGCGGTGCCTGTAAAAGGTTCTTTTTCTTTCTCTTTTTCTTCGTATGCGGCTGCAGAGCTAGTGAATAACGCCATGCTGAAAGCCAGCGCAGACGCGAGATGGGTATTTCTGCTCATGGTCGATACTCCATCGAAACGCTGTCACTGGTGCTACCGATAGCACCGCCCCCTGAAACACCTTCACCTAAGGTTCCGTCCTTTTTCCTGACCAGTTTTATATCGAGCTCGCAGTATGTGAGATTGAAGTCATCGAACCGCACATCTTCTGCCTCATATAGCCCAAAAGTCAGTGCCTCAAAGTAGATCTCGAAGATACCCTGAATTAAGCCGGTCAGTACATTCTGAGCGTTACCGGCAGTTTCGATGGTTTCTTCATCCGGTATCAGTTGGCTTATGGAAACGATGTAGCTTTGGGTGTCGGCAATATCAAAGGTTTTTACCCAGCCGAGTGAATCGCCCTGAGAGGAATAACAGATATTGAAGCTCACCAGAGACATCCGATCTGAGGGAGATCCGGTCCATTCAAGCGTAAATTCGTCACCGCGACTGGTGTAGATGAGGTCAGGCTGTGGTGCGATGATTTCAACCAGGTCCGGCAGAGTGACTGAAGCTGTGTAGCCGACAAGTTCGCTACCCTCTGTATCCACCAGGACTTCGTCGGTTGGGTACCAGCGGCCAGCACGTGCACCCTGTGCATCGTGCACGATTTCCAGCTGAATATTGCTGTTGGCATTGTTAAGTTGCAGTTGGCCGGCGTAGTAGTTTTCCTGATAGCGCTCGTTATCCAGATAGATCTGTCCGCTTTCGGCGCTGATCTGTATGAGGTCGCCACCGATCAAGGGTTCGGGCTGTCCGTTCTCAAATACGGCGCTGGCAACTGTCAGCGTACTTTCGCCGTGGGGCAGGGATGCTTCAAAGAGAATGGATGCACCGGTAGAGGATACATTGCTTTCGTACAGACTATCAGGACTGTCGCAGCCGGTTAAGAGGGCGCAGAGGGTGGCGGTAGCAAAATATAGCCGTGTCGTTTTTAGCGTGCTGATCGGGCACATGACTCTTACGTCCTTGAACAAAATCCGCTCAGAATGATACCTGATTCGCTATGCCAGTCATTCTTTGATGGCGATAGAAGTGAAAAAACACCCCTGCTGCATAAGCGGCAGGGGCGTTTCAGTTACTTCAGGCGCGACACGCCAATCATTACCAGTGCCATGCCCAGTACAGCCGTCCAGCCGAACGGTTCTCCTAAAAACAGAATCGCCATAATGGTCGTCATCACCGGGCCTATCGTACCCGAGACGCTGGCCTTCGCTGGGCCGATCCGTTTGATTGCTTCGCTCACCATAAACGATGGGACGACGGTTGCGATAATCGCCAGCACAAAAGTACCGACCCAGCGCGGCGTATCCATTTCAGGAATCACCAGCCCTTCACTGATCGAGTAATGCACCAGCGTCGCTATGGTCGCCGACCCCATCGAGATACAGGTAAAGAACAGGCTGCCCAGTTCGGCAATACCGCGTTTACTGAACAGAATAAACAGCGAGAACGACAGCGCACTGCCCAGGATCAGCAATGTGCCTTTGGTAATGTCACCGTCGCTGGTGCCCGGCGGAGCAATCTGCAGATCATGGCCATACATAACGCCCAGCCCAGCATAAGTAAGTACTAACGCCGGGATGATAGAGCGACTGACCTTCGCACCGAAGAACAGTGCGCCGATCACCACGACCATGCTCGGATAGGCGTACAGCATCAGACGCTCAAGTTGAGCACTGACGTATTCCAAACCCGATAAATCGAGGAATGATGCAAGGTAATAGCCGAGCAGGCCGACAGCAGCCGCTCGCAGTATGGTTGTACCCGCGGGCTTCTGCTCCATGCGCTTCCACAGCACCCAACCGATCACCAGATACACAGGAAGGGCAATCACCATGCGCAGTCCCATCAGCGGCATGGCACTCATGCCAAGGCTGTACAACCATTTGATCAGAATCGGTTTGGTTGAGAACAGGAATGCGGCACTTAAGGCGAGTATCAGGCCAAAGCGGATGTCTCTGGTTTTGTCTTTGGATTGGTCTGCGTGCGTTGGTTCAGGGGCAGCCATGGTATTTCCTTTTGTTAAACGTCGGTCTGTGACCGTTTGGGTAATGGATGGCTGCGGAAGAGAAGTAAAGCGGAAGTCCTGACCGGTTAGCTGCTCGACCGCAGCGTCTCCGGAACAGGTCTTTCAGATGATCAGAACCGGATTGCCGCGCGTGACTGTGCCTGCCACCAAGCGTTTAGTAGCTTGGTCACATTCATCATGGTCATCGCAGAAAACTTAGTCGTGTTCATGATCGTCCGGAAAGGATAAATATGGAGGAAAAAGTAGCAGACCCGAAGAGCAAAGAAAAGCACCTGATTCATTTACCCACGAGGCCGATTCGGGTAAACTGCCCTCCCATCTTAAGAGAGGGGTCTGAGGCTGCTTTTCGCGCGCTGCGCAAAGTTCTCAAGCTAGCTTTTCAGCCATTCTCAAACAAATTTTTTCATCTCTGCTCGCGGACCTTCTATGACACGTTTTATCTTTGTCACGGGTGGTGTTGTTTCTTCATTGGGGAAAGGCATCGCTTCTGCATCTCTGGCTGCCATTTTGGAAGCCCGTGGCCTCAAGGTCACCATGCTCAAGCTCGAGCCGTACATCAACGTGGACCCGGGCACGATGAGCCCGTTCCAGCATGGTGAGGTCTTCGTGACCAACGACGGCGCCGAGACTGACCTAGACCTGGGTCACTATGAGCGTTTTATCCGTACCACTATGTCTCGTCGCAATAACTTCACCACCGGTCGTATTTATACAGACGTGCTGGCGAAAGAGCGTCGTGGCGACTATCTGGGCGGTACTGTGCAGGTGATTCCGCACATCACTGACGAAATCAAACGCCGTGTACTCGAAGGCGCTGAAGGCTCAGACGTTGCTCTGGTAGAAATCGGTGGCACCGTGGGTGATATCGAATCTCAGCCGTTCCTCGAAGCCGTCCGTCAGATGAAAGTTGAGCTGGGCTCCAAGCGCGCACTGTCTCTGCACCTGACACTGGTGCCGTACATCGCGACTGCTGGCGAAACCAAGACCAAGCCGACTCAGCATTCTGTTAAAGAGATGCGTACCATTGGTCTGCAGCCAGACGTTCTGATCTGTCGTTCTGATCATAAGATCGACGCGTCTTCACTGCGTAAAATTGCACTTTTCACCAACGTTGAAGAGCGTGCAGTTGTTCCTCTGGAAGATGCCGACACTATTTATAAAATTCCACGCATGCTGCACGAAGCGGGCCTCGATGATCTGATCGTTGAGAAGTTCGATCTGTCATGCAAAGAAGCCGACCTGTCTGAATGGGATGACGTGGCAGATGCCAAACTCAACCCAGAAGAAGAAGTGACCATCGCCATGGTCGGTAAGTACATGGACCTGCTGGATGCTTACAAGTCGTTGATCGAAGCGATTGACCACGCCGGTATTCACCACCGTGCGAAAGTGAACATCCGCTACATCGACGCTGAAGACGTGGAGCGTAAAGGCGTTGAAGTGCTTAGCGGTGTAGACGCGATTCTGGTACCGGGTGGTTTCGGTAACCGTGGCGTTGAAGGCAAAATCCGTACGGTTCAGTACGCTCGTGAAAACAAAATTCCATACCTCGGCATCTGTCTGGGTATGCAGGTTGCCGTGATCGAATTCGCCCGTAACGTAGTGGGTTGGAAAGACGCGCAATCGACAGAATTCAGCCACGACACACAGCATCCTGTGGTTGGCCTGATCACCGAATGGCAGGACGCGTCCGGTAACGTTGAAACCCGTGACGAAAACTCTGACCTCGGCGGCACTATGCGCCTGGGTGGCCAGGAGTGTGTTCTGACAGCAGGTTCTAACACCGCAGCGGCGTACGGCAAAGACATCATTACTGAGCGTCACCGTCACCGTTACGAGGTGAACTCTTCACTGGTACCACAGCTGGAAGAAGACGGCCTGCGTTTCGCTGGTCGTTCTGTTGACGGCGAGCTTGTTGAATTTGTGGAAGTTCCAGATAAACCATGGTTTGTGGCGTGTCAGTTCCATCCGGAATTTACCTCGACCCCACGTGATGGCCATGGCCTGTTCTCAGCCTTTATTAAAGCGGCTCTGAACAATAAATAAGTTTTAAATTTAAACCTTGTGATCGGCCTTCGTATTTACTGCGAAGGCCGCGTTAATTTCAGGAGATTGAAATGGCTAAAATCGTTGATATCAAAGCGCGCGAAGTGCTGGATTCACGTGGCAACCCAACCATCGAAGCAGACGTAACTCTGGAAGGTGGTTTCTTCGGTACAGCATGTGCTCCAAGCGGCGCATCTACCGGTACCCGCGAAGCACTGGAACTGCGTGATGGCGATAAAAGCCGTTACCTGGGCAAAGGCGTACTGAAAGCCGTTGCTAACGTAAACGACACAATCAAGCCTGCCCTGATCGGTATGGACGCACTGGACCAGCGCGCCCTCGACAACAAAATGCTGGAACTCGACGGTACTGACAACAAGTCTGTACTGGGCGCTAACGCTATTCTGGCTGTGTCACTGGCTGCTGCCAAAGCCGCTGCGGCTGCAAAAGGCGTAGAACTGTACGTTCACATCGCTGACATCAACGGCACCCCAGGCGTTTACTCTATGCCAGTACCAATGATGAACATCATCAACGGTGGTGAGCACGCAGACAACAACGTAGATATTCAGGAATTTATGGTACAGCCAGTTGGCGCACCTACGTTCGCTGAAGCACTGCGTTGTGGCGCAGAAATCTTCCACTCTCTGAAGAAAGTTCTGTCTTCACAGGGTCTGAACACTGCAGTAGGTGACGAAGGTGGTTTTGCACCTAACCTGGCGTCTAATGCTGATGCACTGGCAGCGATCAAAGAAGCGGTATCTGCTGCTGGCTACGAGCTGGGCAACAACGTGACTCTGGCTCTGGACTGCGCGTCTTCTGAATTCTACAAAGACGGCAAGTACGATCTGAAAGGCGAAGGAAAAGTCTTCACTTCAGAAGGTTTCTCTGACTATCTGGCCGAGCTGTGTGACCAGTACCCAATCGTTTCTATCGAAGACGGTCAGGACGAATCTGACTGGGCTGGCTGGAAATACCAGACCGAAAAACTGGGTGCCAAAGTTCAGCTGGTGGGCGACGACCTGTTCGTAACCAACACCAAGATCCTGAAAGAAGGTATCGAAAAAGATATCGCTAACTCTATCCTGATCAA
>JAYNJA010000184.1:0-5820 GCA_038109705.1 Thalassolituus sp.
TCACAAAGGTGCTGGCAGCGAATCAAGGCTTATACAATGGCTTTGTCGCGGCTGGCTTATTGTGGGGCGTAATCCAAGGGGCAGATGGGTATGACTTTAAGGTCTTCTTTTTGTCATGCGTCATTGTCGCTGGTGTTTATGGCGCTATGACAGCGAGTCGGAAAATTCTCTTTGTTCAGGCCGTTCCGGGGCTGCTTGGGTTGTTGTTGGTCATCATTTCAAGTTAAAAGACGCGAGTTCGCTACAATAAGGTATTCAGCTAACCGCGCTAAAGCGCTCTGATCTGTAACCAATTAGCGGTTCACTGAATGTCTGCCCCCCGACGGCTATTAGTGACAGCTCATCTATAAGCTCATGCTTGCATCAGAGTTTAGAGCTCAGTGCGTTAATTGTGCAGAAGCTTGGTGTAGTAAAAAGGAAGTAGTAAGGATTATTAATGACTGAAGTAACTAAGAACTGGATTGCCGGCTTCTGGCACAGAATCGCTGCGCTTGTTATTGATTGTTTGGCCCTGGGGGTCATCGGCTTCCTTTTAGGGTTGGTGTTTGAAGGCGTATTTGTTCAGCTGGGTGGAGTAGGCCGACTTATTGGGTTCGCTGTAGGGCTTGCGTATTTGGGTGTGCTGAATAGCCGTGTTGGTGGAGGCCAAACCCTGGGTAAGCGTGTTATGGCGATACGTGTAAGTGATAGTAGTGGTAACGCTATCTCTATCGGTAAATCGCTGGCCCGTTACTCTGTCTTTGCGACGCCTTTTTTATTGAACCGAGCACAGCTGCCAGCTGAGGTTTTTAACTCGTTTCTGATCTATCCGATTGCGTTGGCAATCTTTGGTGGCCTGTTCTCAATTATTTATCTGTATATCTTTAACCGCTTAACCCGTCAGTCGTTGCATGACCTTGTCGTCGGTTCATTTGTTGTGAATGTGGAAGCACCGGTAGAGCGGCCTGGCAGCATATGGAAAGGCCATTTGTTTGTCGTTGGGGCTTTGGTTTTGGCGGCACTTGCGGGTACCGTTTATTTGAAGGGGCTTGCAGGTACAGCACCATTCGATAAGTTGCAGGCAGCACACGCAGCTCTTAACGCGCATCCTGATGTTAGTAGTGCTGAGGTTGCACTCTCGACCAGCCATGTTCGTCCTATGGGGGAAGAGGGGCGCAAGGTTGACTTCGCAAGGGTACAAGTTGGGCTTTCAGTTAATCGTATCGACGATGAATCCCTCGCTCGTGAATTGGCATTGATTGCATTGGAGGCGTATCCGGATATTCGTAGTAGACAATCCCTTCGGGTATCACTTGTGTATGGTTACGATATTGGAATCTGGGGCAAACACTATCGCCACTTCTATGATTTTGATCCAGTCGTGCTTGAAGGTGGACTTAACATTGAGTGAGATTCGCATAATGCCGGCAGTCGCGCGCATTATGTTATGCGGCTTATACGTTGTGCGTGGTGTTCATCGACCTGATTTGACACAAGACCCGGGGCGAACCTATCTGGCTGCTTGATGTCGGATAGGTGTGTTTCGGCTGGGTCGCTTTGATGATGCGTACGTTTTCTTATCTCTCTTTTGTACTGATTATTTCCTTGATCAGTTTTTCTGTTCGGGCGCAGCCCACTGTTGAGGTGGTCTGTCAAGGTCTCGACCGGCCCTGGGCTATGGCGGAGGTTGCGCCGGGCAAGTTATTAATTTCGCAGATTTCCGGCAGTTTTTTGTTGTTTGATGTGGCGTCTCAAACGACCAAGCCTGTGGCTGGTGCTCCTAAAGTGGTGTTTGAAGGTCAGGGCGGTTTGTTGGATGTCGCTGTTCCGCCGGGCTATAAGCCGGGTGGCTGGGTGTATTTCACCTACAGCGCCCCTGTGCAGAATCACGCGGCAACCGCTTTGGCTAGAGCTAAATTTAATCTGAAAAGTGGTTTGCTGACGGACCGTGAAACCTTGCTTGTGACGATGTCGGTAAGCGATACAACCAGGCATTTTGGGAGCAGAATTGCATTCGATGATGGCTATGTGTATTTCACTGTAGGTGACCGGGGTGTGCGTGAAAATGGCCAGAATCTGAAAACACACGCAGGGACTGTTATTCGCCTGAAGCGGGATGGCTCGGTTCCGGAGGATAATCCTTTTGTTCATCGTACCGGTGCTTTAGATGAGATCTGGTCGTATGGGCACCGCAACCCGCAGGGGATTGCCTTCGATTCCGAAGGGCGGTTATGGGTGATTGAGCATGGCCCCAGAGGTGGGGATGAATTGAATCTGATCGAGGCCGGTAAAAACTACGGTTGGGCTGAGGTATCCCAGGGTAAAGAGTACTGGGGGCCGTTTGATGTAGGGGTCAAAGAGAAGGCCGGTATGGAGCCTGCTGACAAAGTGTATGTGCCGTCCATTGCCCCCGGCAGCCTGATTTCTGTTAAGTCAGATAAATACGGCTGGAAAGGGGATTTGCTTGCCGGAGCGTTGAAGCTTACACATCTGAATCGAATTGTTATGAAAGACGGCCAACCGGTTGGCGAAGAGCGTTATTTTGCTGAACGTGGTCAGCGGTTGCGGGCTTTACTCGAAGATCATGAGGGTACAATCTGGATTGCTACTGATGCTGGCGAGTTGTGGCGGCTTATTCCGGAGTGACATGTTGTTAAAAGCAAAAAGGGCGCATCGGCGCCCTTTTTACAGCTCAGGTAGTTATCAGCTGTTATGCAGCTCTTCACAGGCGAAGAGGGTGTTCTCAAGCAGTTTTGCGCGAGTCATTGGGCCAACACCGCCCGGCACTGGCGTAATATGAGCGGCGCGCTCAGCGGCTGCGTCGAAGTCTACGTCGCCAACCAGCTTGCCGTTGTCGAGGCGGTTGATGCCCACATCAATCACGATGGCGCCTTCTTTAACCCATTCACCTTTTACGATACCTGGTTTGCCAACGGCAACCACAACGATGTCTGCCTGCTTCACAAAACCTTCGAGATCTTTAGTGAAACGGTGGCAGGTAGTAACGGTGCAGCCTTTAAGCAGGAGTTCGAGGCCCATCGGGCGACCAACAATGTTGGATGCGCCGACGATCACGGCGTGCAGGCCAGTGATATCAATGCCGGTGCCGTCGAGCAGGTCAATCACACCTGCTGGAGTGCAAGGGCGCAGCAGTGGCATACGCTGAGCGAGGCGGCCAACGTTGAAAGGATGGAAGCCATCAACGTCTTTGGTTGGGTCGATACGTTCAAGGATTTCGTCAGATTTCAGGCCGGCTGGCAGAGGCAGCTGAACCAGAATGCCGTCGACTTCGTCGTCTTTATTCAATTGATCAATCAGATCCAGCAGCTCTTGCTGAGAAGTCGTTGCTGGCAAATCGAATGCTTTGCTGTTGATGCCGACTTGCTCACAGTCTTTACGCTTGTGGGAAACGTAGACCTGAGACGCAGGATCAGTTCCTACCAGAATGACGGCCAGACCTGGTGCGCG
The DNA here is from genome assembly GCA_038109705.1 of Thalassolituus sp. Taxonomy (GTDB): domain Bacteria; phylum Pseudomonadota; class Gammaproteobacteria; order Pseudomonadales; family Oceanobacteraceae; genus Thalassolituus. Next base: position 3,448 of record JAYNJA010000184.1, read on the forward strand.
CTTGCCTGCGCTTAAGCGTGCGTCCACACGTTCTTTAATGGATTCGCGCATGGCTTTGGCGGTGGCGTTGCCGTCAATCAGTTGTGCGGTCATAGAAAGATCAACCTTTGCATTTAGTAGGAGCGGTAAAGCGCGCGATTTTCTCACGGCGTGACGTTAAAACAAAGGTCTCCGTTCCATAATGTAGTCATTTATAGGTAAAACCGTCGAAGCGATTGTTTTTAAAGATTTTTTTAAAAAAGTAATTGACGGGCAGGGAGCCCATCTATAATATGCGCACCCACTTGAGAGACAGAAGTTTCTAAGTGTTGTTCGGGGTATAGCGCAGTCTGGTAGCGCGCCTGGTTTGGGACCAGGATGTCGGGAGTTCGAATCTCTCTACCCCGACCATTTAATCGCTGGATTAAATGGAACATGCGCCCGTAGCTCAACTGGATAGAGCATCGGCCTTCTAAGCCGAGGGTTGCAGGTTCAAGCCCTGCCGGGTGCGCCATGTCTTATGGCAAGCTCTGTAGTGTATGTGGTGGCCGTAGCTCAGTTGGTAGAGTCCAGGATTGTGATTCCTGTTGTCGCGGGTTCGATCCCCGTCGGCCACCCCACTTTTCCCCTTATTAAACTCCCTTGTGTGTCTCTAAAAGCCTGATTCTGGCTGGTTTTCTCGTGGTGGTTTTATCGTGCCTTGCCTTAGGCTATAATCCGCGACCTTTATATTTATGCAGCTGGCCGGAGGCTGGCTGTTCCACTGAAAATCAGAATGAGAGGCATCTATGCAAGTGTCTATTGAGACAACCTCTGGTCTTGAGCGTTGCATGACCATTGGTGTTCCGGCATCGGAAGTTGAACAGAAGGTAACCGTTGAGCTGAAGAAGCTGTCTAAAGGCCGCCGTATTGATGGCTTCCGTCCGGGTAAGGTTCCACCGTCTGTTGCTAAGAAGCTGTTTGGCAAGCAAGCTCGTTACGAAGCTATCTATCAGCAGATGCAGCAGTCTTTCTTCCAGGCGGTACAGCAGGAAAATGTAAAGCTGGCTGGCATGCCATCTTTCGAACCGACTGTCGATGAAGAAGGCAAGGACCTGGAGTTTAAAGCGACTTTTGAAGTTTACCCAGAAATCGCTCTGGCTGACTTTGCTGGTATTAAGGTTGAAAAGCGTACTGCTGAAGTTACTGATGCAGATCTGGATACCATGCTGGAAAATCTGCAGAAGCAGCAGGCGAAGTGGAATGAATCTGAAGAAGCTGCTGCCGATGGCGATCAGGTTGTCATTGATTTTGAAGGTTTCATCGATGGTGAGGCTTTCGAAGGTGGTCAGGCCACTGATTACAGCCTGACTCTGGGCTCTAACTCTATGATCCCTGGCTTCGAAGCTGGTCTGGTGGGTAAGAAAGCTGGTGAAGAAACTACTCTGGAGGTGTCTTTCCCAGAGGATTACCACAAGGAAGAGCTGAAAGGTAAGCCAGCTCAGTTCAAAACTACCGTTAAGGCTGTTAAAAAGGCTGAGCTGCCAGAACTGAACGAAGAATTCTTCAAAGGTTTTGGTATTGAAACTGCTGATGTCGTTGAATTCAAAGCTGAAATTCGCAAGAACATGGAGCGTGAACTGGGTCGTGCAACCCGTAACCTGACTAAGCAGCAGGTTATTGCTGGTCTGCAGGAAACCAACCAGGTTGATGTTCCTAAGTCGCTGATCGATCAGGAAATTGATCGTCTGCGTCAGCAGGCTGTTCAGCAGTTTGGTGGTGGTCAGCAGCTGGATGCGAGCATGCTGCCAGCTGAGCTGTTCAAAGAACAGGCAGAAAAGCGTGTTGTTATCGGTCTTCTGATGAACGCTGCAATCGAATCAAACGATCTGAAGCCTTCTGATGAGAAAGTAGAAGCGCTGATCGAAGAAGTTGCGTCTTCTTATCAGGATCCTGACCAGGTTCGTGATTACTACAACAGCAACCCACAGCAGAAAGCCCAGGTAGAAGCTCTGGCGCTGGAAGATCAGGTTGTTGAGAAAGTTCTGGAGACCGCTCAGGTAACTGAAACTGCGTCTTCTTATGAAGAAATTGTTCGCATGGCTAACCAGCCTGCATAAGAACTTTCTATTCATACCTGACTTTCTGCCAATACATGGCTAAACTGAAAAACAGCCGCTATCCTTTTGAGATACGGCTGTTTTTCTTTTTATACGTCAGGGAGTACTGGGTCGAATGTTTGACTCCATCAAGCAACAATCCGAAATCATTGATAATGCGCTGGTCCCTATGGTTGTGGAGCAATCCGCACGCGGCGAGCGTTCCTACGATATCTACTCACGCCTGCTGAAAGAGCGCGTGATCTTCCTGGTAGGTCAGGTTGAAGATCATATGGCGAACCTGGTGGTTGCTCAG
>JAYNJA010000185.1:0-5805 GCA_038109705.1 Thalassolituus sp.
ACATTCTGCGGGTTTTACATCAGAAACAAAAATTTCCAGGAGACAATTAACCCCTCGCTGTTTACAGATCTTCTGCTGCGTTTTCACTTGGCGCTTTTGTATAGAGCCTCGTACCCAGGCGCTCTTATCTAGGCACCTTCCTGATTCGCCCCGCGCCATCAATCGCGACGTACACAAACACGGCATCCACGACTTTACGCCGGGCTTTTTCTGTGGGGTTGCGCGTCCAGGCTTCTACTGCGATACGGATAGACGATGTGCCTATCTCCTGCAGTTTGGTGTAGATGCATACTTCAGCGCCTAAACGGATCGGTGACATAAACACGACGGATTCCATTGCGACGTTGGCGATGCGGCCCTGTGCCAGCCGGCTGGCGACAGATTCTGCTGCGTGGTCCATCTGGGCAACGGCCCAGCCACCACTGATATCCCCATGAATATTGCAATCGGCGCGGGTTGGAATCAGCTTAAGAGTCAGCTCACCATCGGGTGATGGTTGGCTATCTTCCTGCTGATTGCGCTCTGACTTTACTGGCTGCTCCATAGAGGCCACCTGAATTTATTATTGTGTAAGAATTGTACCGCAAAACAGGCCATTGTATAGACGTTATAAGGGGATCTGGCTGTAAGAGTCTCAGACGAGACTCTTATCTTTCGCTATCTACTTACGAATTCAGCTAACTGAATCAATCAGCCGTAGATCTGATCTGGCAGCCAGGTGGCGAGTTCAGGAAAGAGCGCCAGCAATAGAAGTACACCTACCTGAATACCAATACAGGGTATGACGCCTTTATAAAGGGTTCGTGTTGGCAGGTCTGCCGGCGCTACGCCACGCAAATAGAAAAGCGCAAATCCAAACGGCGGTGTCAGGAAGGATGTCTGCAGGTTTATGGCGATCATAATACCGAGCCATACCGGGTCAACGCCCATCGCCAGCAGTACGGGTGCGACAATCGGCACGACCACAAAGGTGATCTCGATAAAGTCGAGAATAAAGCCGAGCAGGAAGATCACCAGCATCACGATCAGCATGGCAGCGAAGACGCCACCCGGCATATCGGTAAAGGCTTCGTGTACCAGTTCTTCGCCACCAAAACCACGGAATACCAACGAGAAGAGCGCGGCACCAATAAAGATCATAAAGATCATGCTGGTGACCTGCAGGGTTGAATCCATCACTTCTTTCAAGCGTTGCAGATCAAACTGGCGATAGATAATTGCGAGAATCAGCGAGCCGAGGGCACCAATGCCCGCTGCTTCTGTTGGCGTGGCTTTGCCGGTCAGAATTGAACCCAGCACGGCAACAATTAACAGCAGTGGTGGCAGCAGGCCTTTTAACAGCTCGAAGATAAATGATGGCGATAGCGGCTCACGGTCTTGTACCGCAGGTGCCGCTTCCGGGCGCATCAGGGCAACGATGCCTGTGTAGGCCAGATAGGCGACGACGAGAATCAGGCCGGGAATCAGAGCGCCTACAAAGAGGTCGGCAACCGAGACGGTCTCGGGCGAGAAAATGCCCATCTTAAGCTGTGCCTGCTGATATGCACTCGAGAGCACATCACCAAGAATAATCAGAGCGGTAGATGGTGGGATAATCTGCCCGAGTGTACCGGTGGCGGCAATGGTGCCGCTGGCCAACGCTGGGTTGTAGCCATTGCGCAACATGGCCGGTAGAGAAATCAGGCCCATGGTCACTACCGTGGCACCGACAATGCCGGTACTTGCAGCCAGCAGCATGCCAACAATAATGACCGAGAAACCTAAGCCGCCACGCATTGGCCCAAACAACAGGCCCAGATTGCGCAGCAGTTGTTCGGCGATCTTAGATTTCTCGAGCATCACGCCCATAAAGACAAATAAGGGCACGGCCACCAGAATCTGGTTACTCAGAATGCCGAACATGCGGTTTGGCATCGCGCTCAGAAAGGCGGCATCAAAGGTACCGGTCAGATAACCGATGCCGGCAAACAGCAGTGATGTACCGGCCAGGGTAAAGGTCACTGGGAAGCCACACATGAGTACGATACAGACGACCGCAAACAGCAGTAGAGGCATAAGCTCAGTCATGAGGCACCTCCGCTTCGGTCGGCAGGAAGGTGCGCGCAATCTCGGCGATGGCTTGTAGAATGAGTGTGACTGGCAGAACCAGCAGCAGGGTTTTCAGCAGATAGATAAATGGCAGGCCCGAGGCTTCCTGAGAGCGTTCGCGGATCGCCCAGGCGTTGTTAACGTAATCCCAGCTGCTCCAGATAAGAAAAAGACAGAACGGCAGAACCAGCAACAGGATGCCAAGGCGGTCTGCCAGCAGGCGACGCTTCTCAGGCCAACTGCGATAAAAAATGTCGACCCGGACATGGCCACCCTGCTGCCAGGTGTAAGCTGCGCCAAACATAAAGATAGAGGCGTGCAGGTACATGACGCTTTCTTGTAGGGCGATGCTTGGCAGATCAAACAGGTAGCGTAGGGCAACAACACCACAGGTTGCCAATACCATAAAGAGTGACAGCCAGCGCACAGTGAGGCCGGTGTAGCGGGTGATCTGATCAAGCAGATGCACGGATTTTATTATTACGGGCGAGGTCATCGGAAAATTGCCATCCGGGGCCGTGTCTGAAAACGGTCGGCATTATAGCGGCAGGGGCTGAAAGGGTCATCCCAGAGGGGCGGCCAGTAGGGATTTGAAGCTTTGTTGGTGCTGATTTGGCCTTTCTGGGTGTAACACTCCTGTCATCCCGGTGTAACAAATTCAAATTTTGTCACATTTCTGTAATATAGCGCGCTGATAATGGCACCATCCGAAAGCAAGTGATCAGGGCACTGAGTGCCACACAACTATTAAGGACTGACATTATGAAAAAAGCTCTTCTGACTGGTGCCGCTGTACTGGCATCTCTCGCAGGCAGCAACGCATACGCAGAGCGCGACTACATCAGCATCGTCGGCTCTTCAACTGTATACCCATTCTCTACTGTTGTTGCAGAGCGCTTCGGTAAGTCTACTGACTTCCCGACTCCTAAAGTTGAATCTACCGGTTCAGGCGGTGGTATGAAGCTGTTCTGTCAGGGCGTTGGCGAAGCCACTCCAGACATCACTAACGCTTCCCGCGCTATCAAGTCTTCTGAAATCGAACTGTGTGCTTCTAACGGCGTTACTGACATCGTTGAAGTGATGATCGGTTACGACGGTATCGTACTGGCAGGTTCTAACGAAGCCCCTAAGTTTGAACTCACTCGTAAAGACATCTTCCTGGCTCTGGCGAAGATGGTTCCTAACACTGACGGTTCTGACACTCTGATCGAGAACCCATACAAAACCTGGAAAGAGATCAACCCGACTCTGCCAGCGAAGAAAATTGAAGTTCTGGGTCCACCACCAACGTCTGGTACCCGTGATGCGTTCGTAGAACTGGCTATGGAAGGTGGCTGTAAGAAGTTCCCGTTCATTGCTGAAATGAAGAATGCGGACAAGAAGAAGTTTAAAGCTCTGTGTCATGGTATCCGTGAAGATGGCGCCTATGTTGAAGCAGGTGAGAACGACAACCTGATCGTGCAGAAGCTGGTTGCTAATCCTGATGCTCTCGGTATCTTCGGTTACAGCTTCCTGGAGCAGAACGAAGACAAAGTTCACGGTTCTGTGGTTGAAGGTAAAGAACCTACTTTTGATGCGATCTCTGACGGTTCTTACCCAGTAAGCCGTTCACTGTTCTTCTACGTGAAGAAGGCACACATTGGCGTGATTCCTGGTATCGAAGAGTACCTGGCTGAGTTCACTTCCGAGAAGGCAATGGGTGAAGATGGCTACCTTGGTGAGAAAGGTATGATCCCAATGACTGAAGAAGAATATGTAAAAGTGGTTGATACTGTCTCAAATCTGAAGACAATCACCGCTAAGTAATCCAGACACTTGTCTGACACAAGCCAGAAGCGTGAAAGCGCTTCTGGCTTTTGCACGTTTTTTAATTACTGACAGAAGCGACCCATGAACTACAGTACTTTGCTGATTGCTGTGCTTATCGCACTGGGCGGGGCCTACCTGCTCGGCCGCAACCGAGCGCGGGCACTGGCTGGTCAGGGTGCGAAAATGCACTCGCTGCCAACTCATTACGGTGCCTTAACGGCACTGTGGACGACACTGCCCCCATTACTGATACTGCTACTGTGGGCGCTTCTTGAGCCGCGCATTATTGATGCTTTGCTGGCTGCTCAACTGCCAGAGAGCATCCGTACTGCAGGTGAAGCTGAAGTTCGCCTGGCATTGTCTAAAATTCACAACCTCGCAGGCTCTGCGGGTCTGATGCAGGACGCCGAGCTGAGTGCGGCGGCGACACATCTGCAGGATCTGCAGGCGCGTACCTCGATGCTGAAGGGTGGTGTGGTTCTTGCGCTGATTCTGCTGGGCACTGGCCTGACCTGGCGTCGTATTCAGCCTGAGATGCGTGCTCGCGGCGAAGTAGAAAGCATCGTACGTGTGCTGTTGTTCGCAAGCTCGGCCATCGCGGTACTGACCACACTGGGTATTCTGGTCAGTGTGTTGTTTGAAGCGGTACTTTTCTTCCAGAAAGTATCTGCGATTGAGTTCCTGTTTGGTACCAGCTGGTCACCTCAGGTAGCTCTGCGTGCCGATCAGTCGGGTTCTTCAGGTAGCTTTGGGGCAGTACCGCTGTTTGCGGGTACCTTGCTGATCTCTGCCATTGCCATGTTGATTGCGGTGCCGGTGGGCCTTATGGCTGCTATTTACCTGTCTGAGTATGCGTCTTCCCGTGTGCGTAGTCTGGCTAAGCCGGCGCTGGAAATTCTGGCCGGTATTCCTACGGTTGTTTATGGCTTCTTCGCGGCGTTAACGGTGGCGCCCTTTATCCGTGGTATGGGTGAGAGCGTCGGCCTGGATGTGTCTTCAGAAAGTGCTCTGGCGGCGGGTCTGGTGATGGGCATCATGATTATCCCATTTGTATCCTCGCTGTCTGATGATGTGATTAATGCTGTACCTCAGTCACTGCGTGACGGCAGCTACGGTCTTGGCGCGACGAAAAGCGAAACCGTTCGTCAGGTCGTCATTCCTGCGGCTCTGCCAGGGATCGTGGGTGCAGTAATGCTGGCGGTATCCCGTGCCATCGGTGAGACCATGATTGTAGCCATGGCGGCGGGCCTTGCGGCTAACCTCACGGCCAACCCACTGGACAGTGTGACTACGGTAACCGTTCAGATCGTGACCCTGCTGGTCGGTGACCAGGAATTCGATTCGCCTAAGACTCTGGCTGCATTTGCACTGGGTCTGGTTCTGTTTGTTGTAACGCTGGCGCTGAACTACGTCGCCCTTAAGATCGTACAGAAGTACCGGGAGCAATATGACTGATTCAACAATGACTACGCGTCAGAAAGTAGAAGCGAGCATGAAGCGTCGCCGCGCAGCGGAAACCCGTTTCCGTATGTACGGTATGGCCTCTGTTATGTTCGGTATGCTGTGTCTGGTCGTGCTGTTCGGTGATATTTTCAGCAAGGGCACCTCGGCGTTCGTGCAGACGGTCATGACCACTGAAATAAAAATCGATGCGGAGTTCCTCGGCATTAACGCTGCTTCAGAAGAAAGCGATCTGAAAACCGCGAACTATGAAGGTCTGGTTAAAAATCACTTTAAAGAAATGGTACAGCCTGATGGTCGTAAAGAGCGTCGCCAGCTTTACAGTCTGATTTCGGCAGGTGCCGGTTGGCAGATTCAGGAAGCGGTGATGAATAATCCGCGTCTTATTGGCAAAACGCTGAACATTGCACTGATTATGGATGACGACGTTGATCAGTGGCTGAAGCA
>JAYNJA010000186.1:0-5800 GCA_038109705.1 Thalassolituus sp.
GGGTATGCGTCAGCCCGTGGAATTTCCCGCTGGCGATTTTTATTGGCCAGGTCAGCGCTGCACTCGCTGCGGGTAACGCAGTGATTGCCAAACCAGCTGAAGCAACCTCATTAATAGCCGCCCGAGCTGTAGAGCTGGCTTACGACGCCGGTGTACCTCGGGATTTACTGCAATGCATTCCGGGCTCTGGGCCTTTCTTAGGCGAAGTCTTCTGCAATGATGCCCGTATCGCGGGGATTGCCTTTACCGGCTCGCATAAAACCGCGCACCGGATCTCAATGGCGTTGTCCCAGCGCCGTGGGCCGCTGGCCACATTAATTGCCGAAACCGGTGGTCAGAACGCCATGATTGCCGATTCAACCGCCCTACCAGAACAGATCGTTAAAGATGTTATGCGATCGGCGTTTACCAGCGCTGGGCAACGCTGCTCTGCGTTACGCGTGCTTTATCTACAAAACGATATAGCCGACGACGTTATCCGTTTATTACAGGGAGCGATGCGTGAATTAAAAACTGGCAACCCGCTCGACCCAGCCACCGATTTAGGGCCGGTCATCAGCATGGCGGCGAAAAATAAATTACTCGCTCACCAGCGCTGGCTGCGTACACACGGTAAGTTAATCTGCAAAGCTCCGGACGCACCTGACGAAGGCCACTTTTTAACACCGGTCATTTACGAAATTGATTCGATTGCACAACTTGAAGAGGAGCACTTCGGGCCGATTCTTCATCTGGTGCGTTACTCTGCGAACAAGCTGGATCAGGTGATTAAAGACATTAACAACACCGGCTTCGGCCTGACCTTAAGCGTGCATAGCCGCAACCCGGATACTGCTGAACGCTTAAGCCGGGAAATCCGCGTGGGTAATGTGTATATCAACCGCGATCAAGTAGGCGCTGTGGTAGGTGTTCAACCCTTTGGTGGGATGAAACGCTCGGGCACTGGGCCAAAAGCTGGCGGCCCGGATTATATGAAGCGCTTTGCCTGCGAACGCACAGTCACGGTAAATACCAGCGCAATCGGCGGTAATGCCGAGCTGTTGCGTCAACAGAAGTCGTGACTGCCGATATACGACCGCAAGTAAATTACTTGCCGTAAAGTTCTTTATCGTCGGTGAAAATCTTTTCACCGACGTTCTCTGCTGCTTTTAACGCACGCAGTGAACTTGAGCTGAACTCCCGCGAGTACAGTACCGCCGTTACCAGTGTAGCTGCCCCCAGAAATACCCAGGTCGATACAAACCAACTCAGCACGGCCATCGAAAAATAAAAGGCGCGCAAGCCATTGTTATAACTATGGCTGGCCTTATCGATAACTTTGGCACTGTTCAGAGCCATACTTCGGCGTTCGCCCGGCGTCACCGAGTTATCACCCGGCATAGGCGCTGCCCCGACAAGCACAGAGGCAAAGCCGAACTGGCGCATTGACCAGGTAAAGGTGAAGTAGGAATAAATAAAAATCGCGACCAGTACGAGTAACTTGAATTCGATCTCTACCAGCGTGTTATTTGATACAAAAGAAACACTGCCCAAAAGCGTTCCAATTTTTTCTGTTGCGGTAAAAGCCGTAAGCAGACCCGCAATAATCAGCACGCAGGAAGAGGCGAAGAAATTCACATTACGTTCGATATTCGCCAGTAACGCGGCATCACCAACACGCACTTCACGCTCAAGCATGCGGCGCATCCAGTTGACCCGGTGAACATGTAAGACAGAAGATAATGAAGCAGACCGTTTCGCACGATAGTGAGCAAAACGTGCGTAGCCAGCCCAGCAGAGAATCATCCAGCCAAGGCTGAGTAAATTGAAAAGCCCTATTTCGGTAAGTTCTGCCATGGCATTGATATCCGCGAGACCAGGAAACGAATTTTTTCGTCAGACAGCTGGCGGTAATCAAAATACGGGCAGACCATCCACCCGGCACTATTTACCGCAAACTCTTTCGTGAGCCATTGTGCCCCATCTGTATCGAAAAAGCCGCAGTCCTGTGCGAACTGTTTGCCCATAAACAGGTGTGTTTCATCAGTGGCAAGAGTCGTGAGATCAGGCTGACTGAAGATCAAGGCAACGTTACTGTCCGGTTGCAGCATAAGGTTGTCGCGGTAGTCCTGCCATTTGCTAAAGCCTTCTGTCCCCGGAAATTTAAGCTCGGCGAGAAATTTGGCATACACGTTAAATATCTTACGCCAGTGATTGCCCTCATGGCTGTTGATCTGAGCAATATCACCGCCAGCCAAAGGCAAGATTCCGCCAGGGTCAGTAAAAGGCTCAAGCGACGGTCTGTTAGCCAGATACACCCGCAGTGTTGCCTGCTGGTCACCTAGGCCTTCTACATGAGCTGAACCTTCTACATGACCTGAGCCTTCTACATGACCTAAGTCTGCCAGATCGTTGGTGTTATCAGTCAAACCAGTGCCTTGTGCGGTTAGCAAATGCTACCAGCGACAACATCACCGGTACTTCTACCAGTACGCCGACAACGGTTGCCAGAGCAGCACCGGAGTGCAGGCCAAACAGGCTGATGGCAACGGCCACCGCCAGTTCAAAAAAGTTACTGGTGCCAATCATACAGGCCGGCGCCGCCACCGAATGACGCAGGCGCATTTTCAGCGCGATAAAATAAGTGATCGCAAAAATACCGTAGGTCTGAATCAGAAGCGGAATGGCAATTAACAGCATATCTGACGGGCGTTCGATAATGCGCGGTGCTTGCAGTGCAAACAGAATCACAATCGTCAGCAGCAGACCAATAATTGAGAACGGTTTGATACGCTCGCTGAAACGACCAACACCTTCTGCGCCCAGTACTTTGCGCGTAACCACACCTGCAATAAGAGGTAGAACAACGTATAGCACAACAGAAATCAGCAGGGTTTCCCACGGTACTTCGATATCAGATACACCCAGCAGGAAAGCAGCAATAGGTGCAAACGCAAAGATCATAATCAGATCATTCACTGACACCTGCAACAGGGTGTAATTGGCGTCGCCACGGGTCAGGTGACTCCATACGAACACCATCGCTGTACAGGGTGCTACACCCAACAGGATCATGCCTGCAATGTATTGTTGTGCCGTCTCAGGCTCGACCATGCCTGCAAAAATACCTTCAAAAAACGCCCAGCCCAGCAGCGCCATAGTGAAGGGTTTGATCAGCCAGTTGATAACTAACGTCAGCACCAGCCCTTGCGGTTGACGGGTAACATCGCGCACGGCAGTAAAATCGACCTGCGTCATCATGGGGTAGATCATCAGCCAGATCAGCACTGCAATTGGCAGGTTGACGTTGGCGACTTCCATTCCAGCAATCACCTGGAATTGTTCTGGTAATAACAGACCAAGTCCAATACCGGCAATAATCGCCAGACCAACCCAGACTGATAAAAAGCGTTCAAAAATACCCATCTGTTGGTGCGCTCCCTTACGACACGTTATTCAATACGAGAAGTTGTTCAATAGCTTTAGCGAGTTCTTTCTGATCGGTAATGCCGTCAAACGATGCAGACGCAAGAAGCTGTAAGCGCTGCTGCATCATGGCACCCACCTGATCAAACATGTTTTGTTGTGCGGTTTCATCCGGTTGCTTTGACGGGTCAGTCAGCCCCCAATGTACACGAGCGGCCTTACCCATCCAGGCCGGGCAGGCTTCACCTGCAGCGCTATCACATACGGTAATAACGACATCGGGTTCAAAGCTTTCGTGCTCGTCCCAGCTCTGACTTTGCAAGCCATCGGTAGAAATGCCCTGGCGCTCAAGATATTTGATGGTTCCCGGAAATACTTTCCCCTCGGGCTGGCTGCCCGCACTGCGAACATCGAATACACCCGCGCCGACATGGCGCGCTATCGCCTCAGCCAGAATGCTGCGGCAGCGGTTATGGGTGCAGATAAAGAGTAATTTCAACATAGGATCAGCAGCAGCCTGACGACTCTCCGGTGAAGTATTGAGGATGAATTCCCGAAGCCTCCTGAGACGGAGCTTGCAGCGTCTGGATGATGCTTATTGCCCACTGCGGCAAAGATGGCGTCAGCGAGTAGTACACCCACTGCCCTTTCTTCTCGGTGGTAACCAGTTCAGCATCACGCAGGATCGCCAGATGCCGCGAGAGCTTAGGCTGACTGACTCCTAAAGCCTCAGTCAGGTCGCAGACGCATTTAGGGCCGCTCAGTAGCAGGACGGTCGCTGATAAGCGGGTTTCGTCGGCAAGGAGCTTCATCAGGCAGACTGGTGTCATAAATCAGATCAGCAAGATATCGGGATAATGCGCGCATCTTATATATGGAATTCCATATATACAATCCCAAGCGGCCGCATTGGCAGTGTGGAATCACCGGAAAAAGACCCTTTGCCCCCTTAAACCGGCACGGAAACACTGCTACGGTCTGTCTACACTATTCAGATATGTAGAAATCACTACAGATATCAGAGCATCGCACAGGAGAACGACATGCCACGTGGCAAGTATGATGTAATCATCTTTGGAGCAACCTCCTTTGTTGGCGGCATTCTGGCCCGCTACATCGCAACTCAGTACGGTTATGACGAAGACCTGAAATGGGCCATTGCTGGGCGCTCAGAAGCCAAACTGCGCAAGGTTCGCGGAACTCTGGTGAAAGCCCTGGGCGAGAAAGCCGGCACCGTCGATATTATTACTGCCGACGCTGACGATAAGGCGTCGCTCGCCGCGCTGTGTGATCAGACCCGTGTCATCGTCTCCACCGTTGGGCCGTATGCTCTTTATGGCGAGCCGTTAATCGAAGCCTGTGTCGACGCTGGCATCGACTACTGCGACCTCACCGGTGAGCCTCAGTGGATTAAACGTATGCTGGATAAATACGAAGCCAAGGCCATCGCTAACGGTGCCCGTATTGTTCATTGCTGCGGTTTTGATTCGATACCATCCGATATGGGTGTGAAGCATATGCAGGAAATTGCCAAAGAAAAACTTGGTCATGCCCTGCCGAAAATCGAAATGCGCGTGAAAGCCGCCAAGGGCGGAATGTCTGGCGGTACCATCGCCAGCATGATGCAGCTGACTAAAGAAGTGATGGCAAATCCATCATTGAAGAAAGAACTCGCGAATCCGTACTCAATCTGCCCGCCTGATCATGGCTTCCGCGCTTTGCAGCCGGATATTCGCGGCGCTTACTTTGATAAAGCCGCACGCAGCTGGGCGATGCCATTTATCATGGCAGCCATTAATACCCGCGTAGTTCACCGTACCAATGCTCTACTGAATAAAGAATACGGTGCACGCTTCCAGTACAACGAAGCCATGCTGACCGGCAAGGGGCCAAAAGGTCGCCGTATGGCACGTCTGATGACCTTAGGCCTTGGCGCATTTCTGGTTGGTGCAGCGTTGCGCCCTACCCGCTGGTTACTGGAAAAATACGTACTACCAAAACCAGGTCAGGGGCCATCGGTTAAAGAGCAGGAAACGGGATTCTTTGATATCCGTTTTTATGGCTACGACGGTGGCAAATTGCCGGTGATATCAACGAAAGTTACAGGCGATAAAGACCCAGGTTACGGTTTTACCGGAAAAATGCTCGGCGAAGCCGCCGTATGCCTGGCACTGGATTATCACAATCGTGGTAAAAAACGTTGGGCTAAAGGTGGCTTCTGGACGCCGGGTTCTATCTTCGGCGATGTGTTTATGGAACGCCTGCAGAAAAACGCCAATATGACGTTTGAAGATATCAGCGACGCGAAGTAAGTTTTAGTCTGAGTATCGCCAAAAACAAAAAGCCGGGACGTTGTTAAAACGCCCCGGCTTTTTTAATTTCGATCAGTTTAATG
>JAYNJA010000187.1:0-2401 GCA_038109705.1 Thalassolituus sp.
ATCGTATTCCTGCCCCTGGCCTGGGCGATTGGCCCCCACCTCGGTTACGGTCTCACCGGCATCTGGATTCTGCAGGCCTGCCAGCGCGTGTCGTTAGCTGTCATCTACGGGACTATATGGAGCCGCAAGCACTGGTCGCATATTAAAGTCTGACCAAACCACTCTATTGAATCTGAATGGTCAGCGAGATTCCAGCCGGCTAACGATCTTCAGCTGGCTAACGACCTTCCAGATGGTAAGCAACTTGCCACCTGACTTTCTGTTGTACACAGAGCCCTTACAGACTTTCGTCTACTCGCACACAGCGACAACCCGCAACCTATTGATTTTAAACACTTAAAATCAATGGCACAGAAGCTGCTATTCCTATCAGGATATAAAAACAAAACCTCAGCAGCCGCTGGATAAGCACTGCCTTATCGCAGGGAGAAGCCCCGTATGATTGAAACCTTTTACGATGTAATGCGACGTCAGGGGATTTCCCGTCGCAGCTTCATCAAGTTCTGCAGCCTGACCGCCTCCGCACTGGGACTGGGTCCCGCCGTTTTACCTCAGATCGCACACGCCATGGAAACCAAACCCCGGATTCCGGTGCTCTGGCTTCACGGCCTTGAGTGCACATGCTGCTCTGAATCCTTCATACGATCGGCCCACCCACTGGCGAAAGATGTCGTACTGTCGATGATCTCTCTCGATTACGACGACACCCTGATGGCTGCCGCGGGCCATCAGGCCGAAGCCATCATTGAAGAAACCATCCAAAAATACGATGGCAACTTTATTCTCGCAGTGGAAGGTAACCCACCACTGAACGAAGACGGCATGTTCTGCATCATCGGTGGCAAGCCGTTTACCGAGCAGCTGCTCCATGCCGCCAATCATGCGAAAGCGATTATCTCGTGGGGCTCCTGCGCGTCGTGGGGCTGCGTTCAGGCAGCACGTCCGAACCCGACTCAGGCAACGCCAATTCATAAAGTACCGGGCATGCCTAATAAGCCGATCATCAAAGTGCCGGGATGCCCGCCGATCGCCGAAGTAATGACAGCGGTTATCACCTACATTCTGACCTTCGAGCAGTTACCCGCTCTCGATCGCCAGGGACGCCCGAAAATGTTCTACAGCCAGCGCGTACATGACAAGTGCTACCGCCGCCCGCACTTCGACGCGGGTCAATTCGTTGAGAAATTCGATGACGAAGGTGCACGCAAAGGCTACTGCCTCTACAAGGTTGGCTGTAAAGGCCCAACCACTTACAACGCCTGCTCCACTATTCGCTGGAATGGCGGCCTGTCATTCCCGATCCAGGCTGGCCACCCATGCATTGGTTGTTCCGAAGACGGCTTCTGGGACAAGGGCTCGTTCTACCAACACACCACCGACACCAACGCATTTGGCATTGAAGCCAACGCCGACAAAGTCGGTCTTGCTACCGCTGGCGTCGTAGGTGGTGCGATCGCAGCACACGCCGCTGTTACTGCGCTTAAGAGTGCGCAGACCAAAGGAGATGACAACTGATGAGTACCTTTACTACGCCAACCGGCTTCACCATGGATAACACCGGCCAGCGTGTGGTTGTCGACCCGGTGACCCGGATTGAAGGTCATATGCGCTGCGAAGTGAACATTGATGAGAACAACTACATCCGTAATGCGGTCTCAACCGGCACCATGTGGCGCGGCCTCGAAGTCATCCTGAAGGGACGTGATCCGCGTGACGCCTGGGCCTTCGTGCAGCGCATCTGCGGTGTATGCACCGGCACCCACGCCCTGACATCGGTGCGCAGCGTTGAAGACGCCCTGAATATCCAGATCCCGGAAAACGCCAACTCCATCCGCAACATCATGCAGCTGGTCCTGCAGGTGCACGACCACCTTGTGCACTTCTATCACCTGCACGCTCTCGACTGGGTAAACCCGGTTAATGCACTGAAGGCTGACCCAAAGGCAACGTCTGAACTACAGAAGATGACCGCCCCGGCCCATGCCAAATCATCACCCGGCTATTTCCGGGATATTCAGAATCGTCTTAAAAAGTTCGTAGAAAGCGGACAGCTAGGGCCATTCAAGAACGGCTACTGGACCAACCCAGCATATATTCTGCCGCCAGAAGCGGATCTGATGGCCGTCACCCACTATCTGGAGGCCCTCGACTTCCAGAAAGAAATGATGAAGATCCGTACGATTCTGGGCGGCAAAGATCCTCATCCAAACTGGATGGTCGGTGGTGTCCCTTGCGCGATAAACATCAACGATGACATGGCCGCAGGCGCACCACTGAACATGGTCACCCTGAATCAGATTTCCTTCATCATCGATCAGACCCGTGAGTTCATTAAGAACGTTTACGTGCCGGATATCCTGGCTATCGGTAAGTTCTACAAGGGCTGGACCTACGGCGGTGG
>JAYNJA010000187.1:2411-5778 GCA_038109705.1 Thalassolituus sp.
GCGACATCCCGGACAAAGCCAACGACTATTCTGCCGCCAACCTGATGATGCCGCACGGCGCCATCATTAATGGCAAGCTGGAAGAAGTGCATCCGGTAGATCTGCGCGACCCGAACGAAATTCAGGAGTTTGTGCCGCACGCCTGGTACCAGTACCCGGATGAAACCAAAGGTCTGCACCCATGGGACGGCATCACCGAGCCTAAATACGAGCTCGGACCAAACACCAAAGGCACGCGCACCAACATCAAGGAGCTGGACGAAAGCGCCAAGTACTCCTGGATTAAAGCGCCACGCTGGAAAGGCCATGCTATGGAAGTGGGTCCACTCGCCCGCTACATCATTGGCTACGCCCAGGGCCACGAAGCGATTACTGAGCAGGTCAACTTCACCCTGAAGACGCTGGATATCCCACTCGAAGGCCTGTTCTCGACATTGGGCCGCACCGCCGCCCGTGCGCTCGAAGCCGACTGGTGTGCCGATCAGATGCGCTACTTCATGGACAAACTGATGGGTAACATCAAAGCCGGTGATATTTCAACTGCGAACACTGAGCGCTGGGAACCGTCAACCTGGCCTAAATCAGTCAAAGGCGTCGGCTTTGCCGAGGCACCACGCGGCGCCCTCGGTCACTGGATTGACATCAGAGATACCAAGATCGAGAACTATCAGTGCATCGTACCGACCACATGGAACGGATCACCACGAGACGCAGAAGGCGGCATCGGTGCCTTTGAAGCGGCACTGATGAACACCAAAGTTGAACGCAAAGAAGAGCCGGTCGAGATCCTGCGCACCCTGCACAGCTTCGACCCTTGCCTGGCGTGTTCGACCCACGTCATGAGTGAAGATGGCGAAGAACTCGCTAACGTTAAAGTACGCTAACAGAGCGGTAGATGGAGTCACCAATGAAAAAAATAACAAGCATTACCGCAGTCAGCACTGCCGCACTGTTAAGCCAGACGGCTGCCGCTCACAGCGGCCATCACGACGACGGACTAGGCCAGCTGCTCGCACACATGAGCGCTCACCCTGACCACTGGCTGGCCTTCGCTGGCGTCTGTGCTGTAGCGGCAGGAGTTACCTTTCTGCTACGCCGCCGTACAGCGTCTGCCGGAGCGAAAAACACCACCCGTTAAGAGGTCAGCATCATGGCAACCGAACACGAACAGACCGTAAAACGCACTGCAGTCTATGTGTACGAAGCACCCGTTCGCCTGTGGCACTGGGTTAATGCCCTCAGCATTATCCTGTTAGGAGTCACCGGCTACCTGATTGCCAATCCTCTCCCGGCTTTTCCGGGCGAGGCCAGCGACTGGTACGTCATGGGTTACATCCGCTTTGTGCACTTCGCGGCAGCCTATGTTTTCACCATTGGATTTATTGGTCGTATCTACTGGGCCTTTGTCGGCAATCATCATTCCCGCGAACTGTTTCTGCCACCCATCCATACACGTAAGTACTGGCAGGAACTGATGCACGAGATCCGCTGGTACATCCTGATGTCTGGCGAGCCGAAAAAGTATCTCGGTCACAACCCTCTGGCCTCACTGGTGATGCTGATCGTGATGGTGCTCGGCAGTTTCGCGATGATTCTTACCGGCTTCGCCTTATACGCAGAGCAAACCGGTGCAGGTAGCTGGCAGGACATCCTGTTTGGCTGGCTGATTCCTCTGACAGGCCAGAGCCAGGATGTGCGCATGTGGCACCACTGGGGCCTGTGGGTTATCACTATCTTTGTGATGATCCATATCTACGTCGCTATCCGGGAAGACATCATGTCGCGCCAGAGTCTGGTAAGCACCATGATCAGTGGCTGGCGTATGTTTAAGGATGATCGCGACTGATAAACACCTGACTAAGCAACCGAACTATTTTCCTCACTTCTGTTGAGTTTAAACGCCTGACTATCCCAAGTAGTAATCGCGTTTCTTCGCCCGGCCGCATCCCTCATACGGATGTGCGCCGGGCTTTTTTTATTCTGCGTGGCAAGCATTCATACAAACAACCTTCCAACATGGAAAGACATTACTTTAAGTCTGGTTATTAGCCTTCCATCAGTGCAATCAATCTGGTTATTACTATTCCACAAATTAAGCAGTCTGACATCGGACAAGCTCCGAACCTCGAGCATTCTTCATTAAAATCAACAGGTTACCAGCACTACAAAAAATGGCATGCCACTTGCCATTAACCAAAAGAAAAACACCTCCACCCCACCAATAACAAAAAACGGGGCAACAGATGGCAACCGAGCAACCAACTCAGGTTCTGATACTGGGCATTGGCAACATCCTCTGGGCTGACGAAGGCTTTGGGGTTCGCGCACTCGAAGCACTGCACCGCAACTATACGTTTGAGCGCCCTGGAGTTGAGAGCAACGTTCGCCTGATGGATGGCGGCACTCAGGGGATCTATCTCGTTCAGGATGTCCGCGACGCCAACATACTCGTGGTATTTGATGCCGTCGACTACGGCTTACCCGGCGGCACCATGAAAATCGTCGAAGGTGATGAAGTACCAAAGTTCCTCGGGGCCAAAAAGGTCAGCCTGCACCAGACCGGCTTCCAGGAGGTTCTCGCCCTTGCCGAAATGATGGGTGACTACCCAGACAAGCTTCTACTCATTGGTGTTCAGCCCGCACTGCTCGAAGACTTTGGCGGCAGCCTTGCTCCTGAAGTAAAAGCACAGATCCAACCCGCCATCGACGTAGCGCTTGGTTACCTGGCCGAACACGGCATTAACGCCATCAAACGCCCTGTTCCACTGAAAGCCAATATCGATGAAGCCGGTTCCATCGCAGATATGGAACTGTATGAGAGTCAGCGTCCGAGCGAGAGCGAGGCCTGCCGGATTGGTGACACCCGCGTAATTCACTCAGAAGAATTTCAGGTTGAATACCGCCCTGCGGACATAGACGGCGTGAGCGTTGCCCTCGATCAGCATCTGGATAGCTACCGGCCCAAGCATCAGCTGGAGCAGGACTGAGCCATGTGTATCGGTATTCCTATGCAGATTGAGTCATCCGTTCAGTCATCCAATGGCAGCCGAGCGCTTTGTCGCGATGCGCATGGTCAGCAGTTCGACATAGATACCATGCTGATTGGCGAGCAGCCCGCCGGCACCTGGGTGATGACTTTTCTGAACACCGCCCGCGAAATTATCAGCGATGACCATGCTCACACCACCATTCAGGCGCTGCAGGCATTAGAAAATGTGATGCAGGGCGAAAGTTTTGAGCACTTATTTGCCGATCTGATCGACCGCGAGCCCGAATTACCTGATCACTTGAAACACGAACACCTGAAACCCGAACACCTGAAGCTGGAAAATCCGCAAAAAGAACATCAACACCCAGAGACAGAGGA
>JAYNJA010000188.1:0-5624 GCA_038109705.1 Thalassolituus sp.
TACTGAGCGCTGCGGCCCGGTTCGTTGAACAGGCCAGTCTGGCTGGATTTCATGGTGAAGCTCCGGTAATTCTCTCATCAGTTATTTATCACTATCTGACTATCATAACGACTGAGATACCGGCTGGCGAGTCTCTGAAGTCCATCAGAAAACTTACCTCTAACGCTGATGACTAACTGGCCTTTGCTTTCTCTTCATACTGCATCGCCCATTCCATAAAGCGATCGCCGGGCATTGAGCGGCTGAAATAGAAGCCCTGTGCACAACCACAGCCCATTTCCTTGAGTAGATTTAATTGCTGAACATTCTCTATACCTTCGGCAGTGACGTTCATCCCCAAAACACTACACAGCGCAAGTATGGCGCGACAAATTTCAATGTCACTTTCGCTGTCGGGAAGATCCATGACAAAACTACGATCAATCTTGACCCGATCAAAAGGCAATGACTTCAACCGACTAAGTGATGAATACCCGGTACCAAAATCATCAATGGCAAAGCGCACACCCAAATCACGTAAAAGATCCAGTTGGATTTTCGCGTGTTTGTTGTTCTGAATCGCTGTTTCAGTGATTTCCAGCTCCACACAGTCTGGCCTTACGCCATTTCGTTTTATTGCTTCTCTGACGATCTCAGGAAAGCGCTTATCGTTGAGCTGGCGGGCAGACACATTGACCGATACCACGTAATCCGTCATCCCAGCCTGATGCCAGCGCTTAACCTCTTTACAGCTTTCATCCAGCACCTGAGCGCCCAACTCCAGAATCACATTACTCTGCTCCGCAATCGGACTAAAACGATCCGGCGGTATCCCCCCCATATCGTGACTGTACCAGCGACAAAGTGCCTCGGCACCGTAAACGCGATTATTTTTCACGTCGATTAAGGGCTGAAACTCAACACATATTTCATGACTGTTAAGCGCGCCTTTCATATTACGTTCAATACGGACTTTCTCACCTGACACCATCGCCAGTTCAAAATCATAAAACTGGAAGCAGTTTTTACCTTTGTGCTTGGCATGAAACAACGCCGTATCTGCAGCGGTAATGAGAGACTCGTGAGAATTAAGTTCGTTACTCGAAATCGCAATCCCGATACTTGCTGACACTTCAACCACTTCGCGAGAGAGCGTAATCGGCGCACAGACAGAGAGAAGTAACTTACGGGACATCACAGCAAGCCCTTCGTCTCTATCGACACCGGGTACAACGATAACAAATTCATCGCCACCAACTCGGGTAACAATATCGGCATCACGTACTGAACTTACGAAACGCTCAGCAACAATCTGCAGTAGGCGGTCCCCTTCAGCGTGCCCAAGGGTATCGTTAATACTTTTAAAGCCATCAAGGTCGATATATAAAACAGCGACCGGTTTTTTAATTCTTACTGAATCTTTTAATGCTTCAGACAGTGTTCGCTCCAGATGTACCCGGTTACCAACCCCTGTCAGTGAATCAAGAAATGCCATTCGAGCAAGGCTCTTTTCTGCACGGCGTAAGTCACCGATATCAGATACTGTAAACACATAGTTCTGGATATTTCCGGATTCATCAAATACGCCGGCAACATGCTCCCATGCAGGGAAGCGCTGCCCTTCTTTTGTATGACAGGCGACTTCACCACTCCAGAAATGATTGCCCTGCTCTGCTAATCGCGGTGAAAAGTGATCACTGTTACGGCGTGCATGGAGAAACTCATCCGGATCCTGACCAATAACTTCAAGGCTGGAGTAACCAGTAATGGTTTCAAAGGCAGGGTTTACCGATATTACCCGGCGAGCACTGTCAGTGATCAATATTGCTTCAGAAATCGAATCAAATACTACCTGAGCCTGACGCAGCCTCTCCTGGCGCTGATAGTCATCTTCAACATCGCGAGCAACGCCGATCACTTTATTTTTTACATTATCGCCTTTGAAAGCAGCAGCGAATAACTCGACATGGCGGTAGTGATTACTTTCTTTCGTAATCATCCTTACCTGACAACTGATACGACCATCACTCGCCAACGCCCGGATAATCTGCTCCCGATCAGACGGATGAATCAACGAAATCAGATCGTCCATATCTTCAGATAGAATTGCACCACGATCTTCATGCTGATTATCAGAAACAACTAATTCCTGCGGTGCCCATTCCCAGGCTGTCATATCTGCAGCATCTAACGCCATACGCAGACGAGTATCACTTTTGCGAACCTGAGCGTCGGACTTATGCTTAGTCAGGGCTACCTGAATTGCAGCATCCAGTTCTCGTGCGTCATACGGCTTAATCAAGTAACCATAAGGTGCAGAGCGACCCGCTTTTTCAATGATTGAACGATCCGAATACGCACTCAGAAAAATAACCGGTACATCATAGCGGCGATAAATTTCTTCCGCTGCCTCTGTTCCAAGCATCTCAGACTTCAGATGAATATCCATCAGTACAAGATCTGGCTGTAATTCACCAGCAAGTTTTATCGCAGTTTCACCAGTATCTACGCTTCCTGCCACCTCGTATCCGAGATGTTCCAGTGATAGCTTGATATCAAGCGCTGTTATCTTTTCATCTTCCGTAATTAAAATTTTCTGACCGCTCATAGCTCGCTACCCTCGGTCTTAAAAGTGACTATAAATTTACTGCCCTGATCACGCATCAATTCAATCTGCCCTTCCAGCTGTTCAACCAGACCGGGGATTAATTGAAACCCTAACGATCGGGACTTACCTAATTCCATGTCGTCCGGAATACCGCAACCATCATCTTCCACAATGACAAACGTCTCGTCCTCGCTTTGCCCCAGTACCACCCGGACAATGCCAGAATCCTGTTTTTCAAACGCGTGCTTCATCGCGTTAGTAATCAGTTCATTAAGCATCAGACCAAATGGCAAAGCCTGATCCATCGACAAAACGACTTCATCGTCATCAGAATGCACCTGGGTCTGGATCGCTTTAAAACGCCCGATATGACTGCGTTGGATCAACCCTAATAATTCGCGGGAATATTGAATCGCATCGATTGATTCGTACGTTTTCTGTTCATACAACTGCTGATGCATTAATGCCATTGCCTTCACCCGGTCCTGGCTTTCATTAAAGTACTCAGCAAGTTCACCGGGTAAACTGCGGGCCTGCAGACTTAGCAGACTGGAAACCACCTGGAGGTTATTTTTAACCCGGTGATGAACTTCATTAAGTAATGCAGTTTTCTCTTTCAGTGCTTTAATCAGCGTGCTTTGAATATCTTTCTGGATAGAAATGTCGACAACGGTTGCCAGAATACGGGTACCTTCCGGAAACTGTAATGGTGTTAATGCGATTTCAACCGGAAACTCACTGCCATCTTTTCGGCGTGCGAATAACTCACGCATGGCCGCCATCGGCCTCGGCTCGGGGCTGATCTGATACTTCGAACGGTCGCGGCGGTGCCGTTCACGAATATGAACCGGAACAAGATCTTCGACGGTCAAATCAAAGACTTCAGATGGAGAGTAACCAAACATGCGCGCCACACTCTTGTTAGCGAGCATGATCCGCCCGGCCTCATCAATCATAATCAGACCATCGGCGGTCGAATCAAATACCCGGCGGAAACGCTCCTCGCTGTACATCAACTCAGTTTCGCGGGATTTGCGATCAGAAATATCATTGGCCGACGCCACCAGATGGGTAACGTTGCCGTCATCATCAAATAAGGGCGACAGCATAAAGTCGATAGTAATCCGGGTATCGCCAACGGTTCTGATCGGAACATCGTAACGGACAACCTTTCCCGCCCCGGCCATCACTACAGCATCTCGAAGCTGCTTCTGTGTTTCTGGCGAATAGTTCCACCAGATACAATCCCAGTAACGTTTACCAATTACATCGTTGAGCTGCACCCCTGCTGCCTCGAGGGGCGAACGGTTAGCGTCGAGCAGAATACCATCTGGGCTTAGGATAGCGACAAAGGTAAAGAGGTTATCGAGTATCCGCCTGACGAGCTGATGCGACTCTTCTTTAGTGCGCTCTAATTCATGTTCCAGCGTTCGGTTCACCGCGATCGCAAGAATACCAATCACCCGGCGCGCATCGTTGAAAATAGGTAGATAAGAGGCCTCCCAGTAACCATCACGGCCCTCAAGGCTTGGCGTTTCGCCGGTGACACGAAGGTCATATATGCCTTTGCCGGTTGCGATAACACGTTCAAGTTCTGGTACGACAAGAGGAGCGAGCTTAGGCAGGACCTCCCAAACCGAGCGGCCAATATGCTCTTCTACAGACGGGCCATTAAAGCGCGCGAGTAAGGGATTAATACTCTGATAGCGAAGCTGGTCGTCAAGAACTGCTATTCCCAACTCATGACGAGCCATCAGGGCATCAAATGCACCCGCCTTCAGCTCATTAAGACTTGCTTCCGTTGCCGTCGTCATCGCACACCCCGATGTCAGGACCATGTTACTGAATGTTAGCTCACGGTCAGCTAATCACCAGATTATGGCCCCTTCAAATAAGGTTACACAGTAGAACAACTGTAACGGTTGTGTACAACCGCCTAAAGTCTCATATGCGGCCGCAACGAATACCGGGGTTCATCTGAATAATGGTTATCCAGAAACAACGTCGGCAGAAAAAAGTTTACTGCGAACATGCTTGCGGTACTCGCCAGGGCTGACACCTTTCCAGCGACGGAACACACGCCCAAGGTGGCTGGAATCGCTAAAGCCGCATAACTGCGCGATATCAGAGATAGCCAGATCGCTGTTCTGTAGCCATTCCTGCGCCTGTCGGCACTTCAGATTCTGCATATATACCGCCGGCGTCTGACCAATCGCGCGACTGAAACGCCGGACCAGCTGGCGCGAACTGATGCCTGCAATCTCTGCCAACTTTGTCATGTTGAGTGATTCCGTCCAATGCTGATGCATCCTTCGGTGAACACCCGCTTGTCGTAAGACATGCGTGCTTCTGGCGAAAACTGCTGCTCAACAAAACGGGCTGTTTCGGCATCAAAGAATGTACCGATCATGTGAATCATCAGATCGGCACCCGAGTTAATACTCGCTGCACAATAAATACGACCGGATTGCGTCAAAAGATGATCACGCTGTAGTCGTACCAAGGGGAAGTCAGCCTCAAAATCATCCAATGCATGCCAATGCGTCGTGGCGTCATGTCCTTTCAGCAACCCCGCCTGCCCCAATAGCCAGACACCGGTGCCAATAGCCATAATTCGAGCGCCCTCGTCATGTCGGGCACATAACCAGGCAGATAACTCATCACTTAACGGCTTGTGATGCAGAGGATTACGCCACAGCGCAGGAATCATAATCAGATCCGTGCGCTGCACGCTCTCTAGCGGCTGCCCGGGCTGCAGACTGAGCCCGCCGACAGGCCGGCAGACATCGCCGGTCGCGAGCGATGTAACTTGTATCAGCGGGCGCTTCCGCTGCTTAAGAGTGCGATAACTGATCGCGGCTTCAAGCATTTCCAGCGGCATAGCCAGGCTGGAGATCAGCATTTTATCCAGCGTCAGAACAGAAATGTGTTGCAGCATAACGCACCGTGCATAGAACGAGTTGTCTATAACATACTATAAATTGTCGTTTTTATTCTATTCCAAAGAGCACCTTCCGGCGCACACTGTGCAGGCACA
>JAYNJA010000189.1:0-5611 GCA_038109705.1 Thalassolituus sp.
ATCGCCGTTAGCCAGGCAAGCTGGCTGAACGGCTCCTACAGGGTTGAATGATTCCCATACAGCACGGTGATACCACAGATGCGTAGGAGCCGATCAGCGTATTTTGCTATCGGCGAATAAGGTGTTGCGGCAAGATCTATCGCCGTTAGCCAGGCAAGCTGGCTGAACGGCTCCTACAGGGTTGAATGATTCCGATACTGCGCGTTATCACCACAGATGCGTAGGAGCCGATCAGCGCATTTTGCTATCGGCGAAATAGGGTGGCGAGGAAAACACAAAATGTCGCCTAAAGACATTCTGCGTCAATGACGTTAAAATGACGGCGGCAATCTATTTCCGGACCTGTGGCACAAATTGTGGTATTTTCCTGACACTTACATAAGAACATCTTCCTATGTGGTCAGGAACGTGGTTCCATTATAAAGACAATAATAAAAACATTATTTCCTGAATGGCATTAATGCCAGCGTATAACACTGATCTGAAGCAATACTGAAGTCGCCAAAGTCGCCCAACATAGTGATTTATAAGGATTTTTTTGCAGGAGCTGAGCTTTCTATCATTAAGCGGCAGGCTTTTTGCTGAAGTCCGGGTCAGGGTATGTGGCCTCAGGCGTCAATAGACATCGGGTCACAGTTAGTTAACATTGCGCCGGTAAATTCACATTGTGGATATGCGCATTCTCACAACACGAAGCAGAATAATTATGACACAAGCAGATACTAGTGTTCGGTCAGCCAGCCCAGTCAGCAAGACTCTCGAGTGGGTTTCTCAGAGCCTGACCCAGGAGAACCAGATTGCAGCATACTTTGAGCCTCTGGTTCAGATGTTCGTACCAGGTTGGACGACCGCAGGTGTACGCTCTAAAGTCCTTCAGGTGCGCCCTGAGACCGCAGACGTATTTACTCTGGTAATTCGCCCAGGACGCGGCTGGAAAGGCTTCAGCGCCGGCCAGCACATGCAGATCACTGCCGAACAGAATGGCTCACTGCAGACTCGTTTCTTCTCAGTATCAAGCTCACCTGCGCACTTTAAGCGTACTGGTCTGATTGAGATGTCTATTCGTGTACAGGAAGGTGGCCGTGTAACACCTTGGCTGCGCGAAGCATTCGCTGCGGGTGGCATCTGTAACCTGACACAGGCTGAAGGCGAATTTGTCCTGCCTGCAGGCAATAAGCCGCTGCTGATGGTTGCTGGTGGTTCAGGTATCACACCGTTCCGTTCTATGCTGAGCCAGATGGCGGCAACCAACGACAAGCGTGACGCGCACCTGCTGTTCTACATCCGTGACGATGCGAACGCGCTGTTCCGTGCTGAATTCGAAAAAATCGCAGCAGAACACAGCAACATCAAAGTAACTTTCATGAACGGCGAGCAGACTGGCATGTTCAGCGTTGCTCACCTTGAAGAGCAGTGCCCGGACTTCCTCGAGCGCAAAGTGATGATCTGTGGCCCGACGCCTATGATCCAGCTGGTACGCAAAGAAATTAAAGCCGCAGGCGTTGCCGACGAAAACATTATGTTCGAATACTTCGGTGCAGCACCGATCGAACTCGACCGCGCTAACGACAAAGATGCCTTCGTGAACTTTGAACGTGGCGGCGTGTCTGCTTTTTCCAGCTCTGAAAACCCAACCACACTGCTGGACCTCGCTGAAGCGAATGGTCTTAAGCCGCTGGCAGGTTGTCGTGCAGGTGTATGTCACCAGTGCAAATGCACGAAGAAGAGCGGCGTAGTTTTCAACACTCTCACCGGTCAGTACTCCGACACCGGCAAGGAAGACATTCAGCTTTGTGTGTCTGTTGCCGTACAAGACGTAGTACTGGATGTCTAAACGAGGATACTAATAATGACAACACATATCCCAAGTGCAGAAACGCTCGAGTCTTTCCGTAAAGACCTCGACGAAATCCGCGACGAAACCATGGCCAAAGTAGGCCAGGAAGACGCTAACTACATCCGTAAGATCGTACGCGTACAGCGCACGATGGATCTGGCGGGCCGTGCCATCATGGTGGCCGGCTTCTATCACTGGATCTTCTGGGTGATCGGCGTAGTAATGCTGGGTTGTGCCAAAATCATGAACAACATGGAAGTAGGCCACAACGTCATGCACGGTCAGTACGACTGGATGAACGACCCACACCTGAACTCGCGTGAATTCGACTGGGATGCTGTTGCCGATGGTAACTCATGGCGCCGTACTCACAACTACGAGCACCACACCTACACCAACATCATTGGTAAAGACCGTGACTTTGGTTACGACACCCTGCGTCTGAGCGACGACGTGCAGTGGAAAGATCATTACCGCTATCAGCCAATCCGTCTGGTTGTACTGATGCTGATGTTCGAATGGGCTGTTGCCTATCACGAACTGTTCGGCGAGCGTATTTTCATTGGTAAGCGCCATAAAGAAGGCAAGCTGCCAATCTCTCACGCGCAGCTGATTAAAGACTTCTTTACTAAGATCCGTCGTGCGGTATTCCGCGACTACATCTTCTTCCCAGCGGTTGTTGGTCTGATCCTGGGCTGGCCGATGTTCTTCGCGATCCTGGGCGGTAACTTCGTTGCTAACCTGATCCGTAACCTGTGGGCGAACATCATCATCTTCTGTGGTCACTTCACCGAAGACGTTCATACCTTCAGCGAAGAAGAGTGCGAGAACGAAAGCCGTGGTCAGTGGTACTACCGTCAGATTCTGGGCTCTTCAAACATTGAAGGCTCAAAGGTCATGCACATCATGAGTGGCCACCTGAGCCGTCAGATTGAGCACCATCTGTTCCCGGATATGCCGTCTTACCGCTACATGGAAGTTGCCGAAAAAGTTCGTGCAACCTGCCGCAAGCACGGTATTCCTTACAACACAGGCACCCTGTGGAGCCAGTACTCAACCGTGGTTGCCCGCGTAATGAAGTACAGTCGTCCGCCAAAAGAACGTAACGATCTGGCAAATGCCTGATAATTGACGCCTGTCTGTAAAAGACGGCATTCACCGGAAGGTGGATGCCGTTTTTTTATGCCCGCCCGGCAAGAATTGCCGCTCTCGTAATCTGGCGTAGGTTGTCGTTACTTTGACTGCTAACTACGAGTTTTTCTTTTCTAACTTATTGAAAAATAAACGTTTTAATCGAATAAATTGAAAAGGTGACAAGTTCCCGACGATTAATGAACTTATGGAAAGAGTCAAATTCGTCGACATTCCATGGCCTCCTGTACGACACTGGCCCCAATACATAACGTGGCACGTAAAGTGCAATTGAGTGTTTGGTCAATACCAAAGACTGAATCGCATAACCGTCATATCAGGAGATATACAGTGACTACACAGGTACCAAGCGCAGAGACCCTTGAGTCATTCCAGAAGGACCTCGACCAGATCCGTGATGAGGCAATGGCAAAAGTAGGTGAAGAAGACGCACGTTACATTCGTCGTGTGGTGAGAGTACAACGTTTACTCGACCTCGGTGGCCGGGCAGTGATGGTGGCAGGTTTCTACCACTGGATCTGGTTCGTGGTGGGCGCCGTCATGCTTGGCTTTGCCAAGATCCTCAACAATATGGAAGTCGGCCATAACATCATGCATGGCGCGTACGACTTTATGAATGACCCACACCTGAATGGTAGCTCGTTTGAGTGGGATAACGTATGTGATGGCAAATCCTGGCGTCGCACTCATAACTACGAGCACCACACCTACACCAACATCATCGGCAAAGACCGCGACTTTGGTTACGACCTGCTACGTTTGAGTGATGACACCCCATGGAAGAAGCGCTTCAAGAACCAGTTCTTCTGGTACCTTGGGCTGTCGGTATTTTTCCAGTGGGGCGTGGCATACCACGAGCTGATCGGTGAGCGCGTATTCTTCGGTAAAAAGAAAGTAGAGCGTGATTCTGTACTGAGCAAAGAACAGCTGGCGAAAGACTTCTTCTCGAAAATCCGCAAAGGCGTATTCCGTGACTACCTGTTCTTCCCTGCGGTGGTGGGTATCGTACTTGGCTGGCCAATGTTCTTCGGCATCCTGCTGGCAAACATGGCGGCGAACCTGATTCGCAACCTGTGGGCATCGACTATCATCTTCTGTGGCCACTTCACCGAAGACGTACACACCTTCAGCGAAGAAGAGTGTAAAAACGAAACCCGTGGTCAGTGGTACTACCGTCAGATTCTGGGTTCATCTAACCTCGAAGGTTCTAAGTTCCTGCACATTATGTCAGGTCACCTGAGCCGTCAGGTAGAGCACCATTTATTCCCGGACATGCCATCGTACCGCTACAACGAAGTGGCAGAGAAAGTTCAGGAAGTATGTCGTAAGCACAATATCCCGTACAACACAGGTTCCCTCTGGAGCCAGTACAAAACCGTTGTGCAGCGCGTGCTGAAATACAGCCGCCCGACGGAAGAAGAAAAGATTGCCTACCGCGAAGCGCAGGCCTGATTTTTATCTGACAGTCGAAGACAAAAAAAGCCGCTCAATTGAGCGGCTTTTTCATTTCGAACGAATTACTTCCCGCCCTTTAACACATGCTGAATGCGCATCTGCGTTTCAGGTGTTGTGAGCAGGTCAGAGAAGGCATCCATCTCAGCCAGAACCGCCTTGTTAACGCGCTCACGGTGACCTTCAGCACGACCAAGCGCTTTAATCGCCTTAATAGACCCCTGATGGTTCTTCAACAGCTCACCCGCCGCAGCCATGGCTGCATCGAGAGCAGTACCATCTTCAACCGCTGCATTCAGTAAGCCCCACTTTTCTGCTTCAGCCGCAGTAAAGAAACGACCCGTTAGCAGTAGATCAGCTGCATTCTTAGGACCAATCGCTTCCGCCAGCATTACCGACGAACCACCTTCAGCTGCTACACCAATCTTGGCGAACGGCAGGCTGTAACGAATGCTCTTACCTGCATAGGCAAGGTCAGCATGCAGCAGCAGGTTTGCACCAATACCCACAGCAACACCTTCCTGAGCAAGAATCAGTGGCTTCTCGAGGCCTGCGAGTGTATCGAAAATACCAGCAACACCCTCACGAACACCCGCCAGATCACCTTCTGGTAACAGATCGCGCAGGTCATTACCGGCAGTGAACTTGCCCTCCGCGCCAGTCATCACAATCACAGACACCGCTTTATCTTCATCCGCTGACTTGAGAGCAGCAATAATGTCTTTATACGTCTGCACACGAATGGCATTCAGCACTTTCGGGCGGTTGATAGCAATCACCGCAATACGGTCGTTAACCTGATAGTCGATATCCTGGTACATAAGCATTCCTGAGCATGAGTCATAAAAGTAGGCAGGATAATGGCAAAGGAGAGCGGGAAGGGCAATGATCGAGAGTAACAGCTGGATGACTCTATCAGTCAACGCTGTGACAAAAGTGAACTGATCTGAATGTAAAGAGTATATGGATATACATACAGTATAATTCGGGATTTTCGAACAAACTTGGCACGCTTTACATTCGCGCTTGCGCGTTTTGTCGGAGCGGGGTACCGTAAAGCCTAACCGAATCAACGGGTTACAAACTTGGTTTACAAGTTTATGTGCGCAGAATTTCCGAAATAACAGGCGTGCGCGTTTTTCTGGAAGGGAGATTTGAGTTATGGAAGAT
>JAYNJA010000190.1:0-2183 GCA_038109705.1 Thalassolituus sp.
CGTTTAACGGCGATAACCGATTCGCCGATAGCAAAATACGCTGATCGGCTCCTACATGAATTAATTAATCTCATCTCTGTAGGAGCCGTTCAAACCGCGAAGCGCGTTTAACGGCGATAACCGATTCGCCGATAGCAAAATACGCTGATCGGCTCCTACATGAATTAATTAATCTCATCTCTGTAGGAGCCGTTCAGCCAGCTTGCCTGGCTAACGGCGACATTCCGTTTTACAGTTTATTAAACAACGACAACCGGCTGATGGTGGTGTAACTCTGTTGTGCGGCTTCTAACAAAAACGACTGCAGGCTGAGGCGACTTACGGCTTCGGCAAAATCAACATCCGCCAGCTCTGACAGCACTTCCTGGCTTACAAGGCGTACGTCTTCGCTGAGACTGCGCGCGTTGTCGACGACATTCAGGCGGGCACCCAGCTGGCTGCGTACTTCAGATACGGATGTCTGTGCATTGGCCAGGTTATTGAGCGTATCTTCAATCAGGATATCCAACGTTGCGGAATCTATCGGGTTATCTTCGAGGGTATCGAGGCCCTGACGTAATCTGAATACGGTGTCGGTGATGCTTTGTTTGGGTGTTGATTTGGCGATAACTTCGTCACCCGGCTCAGGAAGGCCATCAATTTTCAGACTGATACCTGCGACGGTCAGTGGGGAGCCTTCTGCGTATGCCATTTCAGAGAGGCCTTCTACAACACGACCATCGGAAGCACGACGGACGGTGTAGTTTGGCCCGGGAGGGTTCAGCGCTGACTCGGGGTTAAAGGTGATGATCAGGTCATCCGGGTAGAATTCGGCGTAGGCTTCTTCATCGACTACAAATCCTGCGTTTACGCGGGTTGTTCCGGTATTTAGCGGGTTAAGGGCAGTTGTGAAGGTTTCTTTCGCGGCACGAACATCGATAAACAAGTTTTTGCCGTTGTCTCCTGTTGCGACACGGGTGGTATCGCCGATGGACAGATAGCGCTGGCCTTCATCACCTTTGTATTCATAGCGGCCGTTCGGTTGTTCCTGAAAAGGTGGCACAGCGCCTTTGAAACCTGCAAAAATATATTCGCCATTTGGATCTTTGGTGTTAAAGAGGGCCGCAAGGTGATCTTCTAACTGACCAATTTCAGCAGAGATTGCTTGTCGGTCTGCAATGGTGAGCGTACCAGAGCCTGCATTTACGGTGAGTTCCTGAATTCGGGTCAGTGCTTCGGTAACAGAATTGAGCGTTGCTTCTTCCAGATTCAGGCGGTTTTCTGCTGCGGTCATGTTGCGATCGTATTGATCCCGCTGAGCAAGATCCTGCTGTAGCTGGAGGATTTTTGTCGAGGCAATAGGGTCATCGGCGGGCGTCAGTACGCGACGTCCACTCGATACCTGTTGTTGTGTTCGGTTTACCGCTTCCTGGTTATCCAGAATGGCGTTCAATCCAAGATTAAATGTCTGTAGCGTTGCAATTCTCATAACTACTCCTCCCTATGGCAGCGCGTTACTAGCGGAACGTGCTGATGAGGGTGTCGAATATATCCCGGGCTACCTGGATTACCTGGGCACTGGCGTTGTAGGCCAATTCGTATTTGATCAGGGCTGCGGCTTCTTCATCGAGGTTTACGCCAGAGGTTGAATCTACGGCGGTCTGCGAGTTACGCAGTAAGACTTCTGATGAGTCACGATTGATCTGTGCGCGGCTGGTCACCGAGCCGACCACTTCAACCAGGCGTGCGTAGGAATCTGAGTAGCTGCTCTGCCCATTAACTGTTTTGGTGCTCTGAAGCGCGGCCATTTCGACGCCGTTGCGACTATCAGATGTACCGTCGTTATTAAAATCCACGGTAAATTCATCACCGGCCTGCGCCAGACCACTGATATTTACATGGAATCCAAAAGCTACTGGCTCACCAATAGGATCAACCTGGAACAGGTTATTACCCGGAGGTTCGATTGCGAGGTCATAATGTTCATCAACGATGACTTTCACCTGACCGCCAATTGCCACTTTATTTACACCAGCGGTGTTTGCTCCGGTAACTTCAAGACGTGGCTGAAAGTGAATCTGCCCGGTTTCGGTAATATCGACATCGATATTGCCTGAGTAGACATAGCCCGAATTTTCGATCGCTGTCTGGAAGCCAGCGAGCAGATCATCGAAGACGTGACCAACGTCATCGACGTGACGGCA
>JAYNJA010000190.1:2193-5534 GCA_038109705.1 Thalassolituus sp.
GTGTAGGGGCCATCCTGAGTGAAGTCATACCCTTCGTATTTATTCAGCGGATTTTCGGTATCCATCCCCGTTGATGTCAGCGGAATATCGATACCATTCCCAATGCGGAAGCCATCACCGGCATCGCCGAATATTTCGAAGTCGAGATCGTCACCGTTCAGTGCAATTATGGTCAGCGTGGCACCGTCACTGCGTGCGACGATTCCTGCTTCCTGAAATTCAAAATTAGCGTTAATTCGATCCGCCAGGAAGTTGAGTGTCAGTGGCTCTGGTACTTCTTCAGGGAAACCATCTTCGTATTTAGTCTGATTCGTGCCCACGGTATCGGTCAGCACTACGCCATTGATGGTGACTTGCATATCGAGAAAGTCGACTGAATCTGACTTGATATCGGTAATTTCTACCGTGGTGCGCGCAGTCGCCTCCACTCCTTCGCGCTTATTTAATGACTGAGCAATTTCCCGGGCGCTGGCATTTAATGGCGTGATCAGGGTTTTCTGCGCAGCGGTTAATCCATTAACAGGGTTCGTCATGCTGATGTCGATGCGCTCAGGGAAGAATCCGTTCACCGCATCGACATAAGTTCCGTTCTGTTGATAGGTCTGCGCAACCGGGAGTACACCACCATAACTGGTAAATGCGGTTTTACCCTCGTCATCGGGTAGGATGCTGTTACTGATACCCGGTGTGAATGTTTGATTCATTAATGGTGGAAATAACGGAATCGGATTACCGGGGTCTGTATTATCCAACACGTCGTAGGTTGTTGGTGACGTGAAGCGTATCAGCAGCGGAGGCGTCATTTCGCCTTCTTCTGTGAAATACGAGGTGCCTAAATCGTATACGCTACCCTGGTCGATCGTCGCATTACCTCGGTTACCTATCGCAGTGTCGGTCATAATGGGCGACGCTAAGGCCACCTGCTCTGCCCGGGTGATATTCAAATCGAGGTACTGCGATTCACGTCGGGTTGGCGATAACAGAAAGCGGTCCCCTTCCTGAAAGCTGCCATCTTCAAAGCGGATTTCCATGCCATCGATTTCAATAGAATCAGGAAATGCTCCACTCAGCGCATTGGTTTGCATTAACTTATCGTCTTCCAGACGATACACACGGTAGGTGTAATCGTCAGGGCCGATAAAGCGGATTTCATAATCACTCGTCGTGAGCTGCGTGGCGTCTTTAATTTCGACAGCAATAACACGATCGTCCGGATCGGCATTATTGCGATCCCCTTGAACCCGCTGGTACATTTTCAGTGGTTCATTGATATCTGTAAAAAAGTCTTCGCCTTTCAGGCCTTCGTAGTCGATACCCAGCTTGTGCTGTTCGTTCATGGTCTGTGAAATTACCAAACCTAAGCGCCCTAACTGATTTACGGTAGGGTCCAATACCTGCTCGCGAAAATCGATAATACCGCCAAGCTGTCCGCCTGTGATTTCAGCGGTTACGTTCTGAATCGTGGTCCCTTTGCGGAAATAGATGTCGCTTCGCGATGGATCTTTTGCACCGATATCGGTGAAAACTTCGTTGAACTCATTGCCAATAACCAGCGCCTGACCATTACCGATGAATACGTTCTGAACATTATCGTCCTGTTCTACAACACCGACTTTCACGTAGGTCGCAAGTTCTTTTAACAAGCGATCGCGCTGATCCAGTAGTTCACTGGGCTCAATGCCCTGAGCGGATGCCGATGCAAACTGAATCTGTTCGTTCAGTTCAGCGATAGATTCTGCAATGGTGGTAATTTCGCCGGCGATAACTTCCATCTGCCCATTAATAATGTCGTTTTGTTCAAACAGACGATCACTGATGGCACTGAAGCGGTCTACCAGGCCATTTGCCTCGCTGATCAGTACTTCTCGCGCAGGCAGTGACGATGGGTCATCCACCGCAGCCTGCATGGCGCCAAACAGGTTTTCGAGGCCTGGCTGCACACCGGTACCGGCATCAGCAAGCAGGCTGTTGATCTGTTCGGCATTTACGGCAAGAGCGTTAAATTCATTGAAGGTTGAGGTATCACGACGGAGCTGCTCGGTCAGGAACTGGTCGTAGACGCGACGTACAGAATCAACGCTGACACCGGAGCCAATCCAGATGCCATCTGTAAATTGCGGGTTGTTTTCAACGAAACTGACTTCCTGTCTGGAATAACCTTCATTACCCGCATTGGTAATGTTGTTACCGGTGATGGTTAATGCAGCCTGCTGCGCGCGCAGACCCGAAATACCAATATCGAGAATATTACCCATCGTTCCGCTCCGTGCTGACGGTCAGGTCAGTGTTGTCAGCTTCTGTTCTGATGTTGGTATTAATCGAATTATTCAACAGGTCGCTGTTGTAGATGCGCTCAACTTTCTGGCCATATTGTGGATCGGTCGCGTAACCTGACTGCTGCAGAGCATGGCCGTAGGATGGGCCATCGACCTGCTCGTTAATGGCATTCTGGTACCGCGCAGAATCGCGCAGGAAGTCGGCGTAATCTTTCAAGCCGTCTTCGAGTGTTACGTATGAGCGGAACTGAGCCGATTCATTTACGCGGACACCGTTGTAGTACTCATGCGTCTGAATACTGACAACATCGCCCTGCCAGCGGCTGTCAGCCTTGATACCGAACAGGTTGTTCGCCGGGCGACCTGATTCATCCTGGATCATGTATTTTCCCCAGCCGGTTTCGAGTGCGGCCTGAGCAACGATCGCTTTAGGATCAACACCCAGTTCAGCACCTACGTCTTCAGCCAGCGGATAGAGAGCGGCAACGAAGTCTGCCGGTGTGGCAAAGGTTTGCCCTTTAGAGCCCTGGCCGGACGCCGCAGCAGGTATGCCGGTTTCATCTGCATGTTCTGAATTACCAGCAAGCTCTGCCGGGAGTTTGTCGAGTTCTTCTTCGACGCGCTGGATTGCTTGAGAAATACCGGTGAAACGGCGCTCGAAAATACGGCTCTGGTCGACAGTTCCTGTGGCGTCTGAGTTATTTCCATACTGCGCCATCAGCTGACGGTGAATAACGTCCGCAAGGCCTGTACCCTCGCCAGACGTCAGTGACACCGCCATCTGGTCGTCGTACATGTTGCGGTAAAAATCAGACTCAGGGGAGTTAAAGAGGGAATCTTCTGAGAATACATCAGATGCGTCGCGCATGGACTTGAGCATCATGCTCATGAACATGGATTCGAATTGCTTGGCGACTTCTTTCAGCGCGGCTTCCTGGTCGTTTTTACCGAGCGTACGGATGCCCTGAAGCCCGTTGATATCGGTAAAGACGTTTGCCACATTTTGGTGAGACTGAATCATTTGATGTACCGCTGCCAAGGAAATTGCAAAAGGGGGGCCAGCAT
>JAYNJA010000191.1:0-5528 GCA_038109705.1 Thalassolituus sp.
CACATTATCTGCGGGATCTGGCATCACACCAGAACGTACCGAGTCGAACATTTCATTAACGGTATCGAGCGCACTGAGAACGACGTCCATCAACTCTGAAGTTACTGTGCGCTTGCCATTACGCAGCGTATCAAACACGTTTTCTGCCGCGTGACAGCAATCCACTAACGGAGCTAACTGGAGAAACCCCGCACCACCTTTAACAGTGTGAAAGCCACGGAAAATTGCGTTAAGAAGATCGTTGTCATCAGGACGCTGTTCCAGGTCTACCAATTGCTCAGAGAGCAATTCCAATATCTCTCCGGCCTCTACCAGAAAGTCCTGGAGGATCTCTTCATCCGCATCAAAACTCATGCAATCGCTCCTTTAAAAGCCCAAACTGGATAACAGGTCATCTACGTCATCCTGGCTGGCTACAACGCCTTCTACTGAATGATCTGTCTGAGGTCCTTCAGCAACGATGTCTGGCCCGGCATCTTTCACCGCCACACTTGCATCCAGGTCATGGCTGATTCCGGTGATTTCATCCACCTGCCCCGCCATCGCTACCAGACCGACCAACCTTCCTTCCACATCCCGGATCAGGTTGATCACCTTATGAATCACCTGGCCGGTAAGATCCTGAAAATCCTGGGCCAGTACGATTTCTGTAAACTGCTTACGTATCTTCGTCGCATCGCCTGCACTGCTGTTCAGATACTTATCAATGTCTCGGCTGAGTTCGCGAAATTCTGCTGAACTCATTTCCCGATTCATAAACTTCTTCCATCGTTCTGCGAGCTGCTCTCCCTGGTCACTGATATTCATGGCCAGAGGTACACCCGCATCTGCCAGATCCATCGTTCGGTTCGCCGACTTATCTGTCATTTCGAGGACGTAGGTAAGTTTGTCTGTCGTTTCGGTGATATCCGACGCCGCTCCTACCGTATCCACTTTCAGGTTTTTGATTGACTCGTGCAGGGCCCGGGTCAATCGTCCAATCTCCTGGTACAGTGTCCTGTCCCGAATTTCATTGAGATCGTTAACCAACGCAACGGCTTTTCCCAGATCGCCCTGCTCCAGTTGCGCCAGCATATTTTCTGCCAACGCCCTGATTTCTGAGCCAACTCCGCTATCCGTGC
The DNA here is from genome assembly GCA_038109705.1 of Thalassolituus sp. Classification (GTDB taxonomy): domain Bacteria; phylum Pseudomonadota; class Gammaproteobacteria; order Pseudomonadales; family Oceanobacteraceae; genus Thalassolituus. The sequence continues at coordinate 1,122 of JAYNJA010000191.1, forward strand.
TGTCGAGGTTCACATCCACCATCGCGACACCTATCGTCAGCCTTCAACGCGTTCAAAAATCTTATCGATTTTCTCTTTCAGTACGGCGGCGGTGAACGGCTTCACTACATAGCCGTTAACACCCGCCTGCGCAGCGGCAACAATCTGATCGCGTTTTGCTTCGGCGGTAACCATCAGCACAGGCAACGATTTCAGACGCTCGTCCTGACGCACATGCTTAAGCAGATCAAGTCCGGTCATACCAGGCATGTTCCAATCAGTGACGAGAAAGTCGAAATCGCCATTCTGAAGCATAGGCAATGCCGTCGTACCATCATCAGCTTCCTGGGTATTTGTGAAGCCCAGATCGCGCAGCAGGTTTTTAACGATACGTCTCATTGTCGAGAAATCATCAACAATGAGAATTTTCATGTTCTTGTCCAAAACGACCTCCAATAATCGACTTTTACAAACCAAGTCGGTCCTGATTTCAGTTTAGACGCAGTTATGGGTTTAGCCAGAAAGAAGGGAGAAAGATGAGAAGAATATAAACAGGAGACTGGCCGGAGCAGAATAAACGAGCGTATCCGGAGGCTCAGAGCCAGTCGTTCAGGCGGGCGCGCAGACGATGAGTTGCCTGTGAATGTAATTGTGAAACGCGGGACTCACTGACACCGAGAACCGCACCAATTTCTTTCAGGTTCAATTCTTCGTCGTAATACAGAGCCAGTACCAGTTGTTCGCGTTCAGGTAACAGACTGATTGCCTCTGCCAGGTGTTTACGGAATGCATCCCGCTCCATGCCCGCTCCTGGGCCGGGTGTAGACTCATCCATAAATTCATGGCCATTGTCGTTCTCGACAATTTCTTCGTAGCTGAACAAGCGACAACCGGCACTGTCTTTCAAAATCTGATGGTATTCATCCTGACTGATGCCAAGTACGGCGGCAACTTCGTTGTCCTCTGCATCACGTCCTTTTACCGATTCCACCTGGCGGATTGCATCGGAAATACGACGCGAATTACGGTGCACTGAGCGCGGTGCCCAATCGCCTTTGCGAATTTCATCGAGCATGGCACCACGAATGCGGATACCCGCGTAAGTTTCAAAACTCGCGCCTTTGCCGCCGTCATATTTTCGTGCTGCTTCAAGCAACCCGATCATGCCAGCCTGAATCAGATCGTCTACCTGTACACTGTCAGGCAAACGTCCCATCAGGTGGTGCGCAATGCGCTTTACCAGTGGCGCATGCTCACGAACCAGATCATCAAAATTTACGTTCTGTACGTCGGAATACACAAGACAACTACCCGTTGACACCTGTCATGCTCCTACCTGATCCACTAGCCTGTCGACAAAGAATTCGAGGTGGCCGCGCGGTGTAGATGGCAGTGGCCAACTGTCTACTTTCTTTGCTAACGAACGGAAGGCGGTAGCAGCTTTTGAACGAGGATAGGCCTCAACTACAGCCTTCTGACGCTGAACTGCACGTTTCACTGCATCATCCTGTGGTACCGCGCCCACGTATTGCATTGCAACGTCGAGGAAGCGGTCAGTCACCTTGGTCAATTTAGCGAACAGCGCCGTTCCTTCCTGCGGTGAGCGCACCATATTCGCCACAACACGGAACCGGAACAGGCCGTAATCACGGTTCAGCAATTTAATCTGTGCATAAGCATCCGTAATTGATGTTGGCTCATCAGTCACTACCACCAGAACTTCCTGTGCTGCGCGCACAAAGCTGAGTACGGTGTCGGAAATACCCGCCGCCGTATCGACGATCAGAACATCAATATCATCACCGATGTCACTGAAGGCCTGAATCAGACCAGCATGCTCCATGGAATTAAGCTGCGACAACTTCTGAGTGCCTGAAGAAGCAGGAACAATACGAAAACCGCCAGGTCCCTTCACCAGAACATCGCGCAGATCACATTCACCCTGTAGTACATTTTCTATCGTACGGTTGGCGCTGATGCCTAAAAGAATATCGATATTCGCCAGACCCAGATCGGCGTCCAGCAAAACAACACGGCGTCCCATTTCTGCAAGAGCAATCCCCAGGTTGACTGAAACATTGCTTTTGCCGACACCACCCTTGCCGCCAGTAACTGCGATAACCTGAACTGGATGCGTTGCCATTAGGTTTTATACTCCGTGTTGAAAACTTTGTTGCTGGGTTGCCAGGCTCATTGCCTCTGCTGCCTGCCAGCGGGTTCTTGCCATGCGCGCCATCTGCTCTGCCAGTGTGACCAGCCGTTCCGCATCCGGATAATGCAGATCATCCGGAATATGCGGACCGTCTGTGATCAGTGTCAGTGGCAACCGTGCCAGCGCCGATACACTCAGCCCTGCGCCCAAGCTGAAACATTCATCCAGCTTAGTGAACACGCAACCGTGAAGGCCTACGTCTTTGAAATGCTCGTAATTTTCTTGCAGACAGCGCGCCTGACTCGTCAGAGGCAACGCCAACAGCTTACGGATTTCCGGACCTGCCTTTTTAAGCATAGACAATTGTGTGGAAAAATGTGGATCCTGACTGGCAAGACCTGCGGTATCGATCAATACCAACTTTTTGTGGCGAAGTGTCTGCAACGCCTGGGCGAGATCACCGCCCTGATTCACTGTCTTCATCTCAATACCGAGAATGCGTGAAAAGGCTTTGAGTTGATCGTGCGCAGCTATGCGATAGTTATCGAGCGTAATCACAGCGACAGAATCTGGTCCGTTGTGTTGAACAAACCGTGCTGCAATTTTACCAATGGTCGTTGTTTTGCCAGCGCCGGTAGGGCCAACAAGGGCGAAACGGCCGCCTTTTTCGAGTACGCCCTGAGGGAGTAATGGCAGATCACTACGAATAACAGCCAGAGCACTCTTCCATGCACTTTCAAGGTCTTCCGTTTTCTCAGCCAGACTGACCACACGGTCTGCCCAGGCAGGCTCAAGCCCGAGATCCTGACAACGCTGCCATAATTGCGACTGCTGCCAGGTCAGTGGCCGACGGGTATCCCAGGCGCTGCCCTGATGACTGACCAGCCAATCTTTAAGCTCTCGTAGCTCCCCCTGCATTGCCTGCAGATGAGTCTGATAATTATCGTCACTACGCGGCCTTTCCTGGCCCTGTTCACCTCTTAACGCGGCCAACGTTTCGCGAATGCCTCCCTGGCTGGAAAGGTCTCCGGCGCGGGCGAGATCTTCGCGCTCAACCCGACGTTGACGTTGCTCTTCAGCAGAACGGGAAGCCTGACGGGCTGCATCCAGCTCGCGCTGCAGGCGCAGCTGGCGATCCAGCTCGTCCTGCTGGCCTCCGGACAGCTCGCTGAGCATTTCACTGCTCGCCACGACTTCTATCCCTTCGTCCAGCTTACGGCTGGAGACAATCACAGCGTCAGGCCCAAGCTGGGCAGATACCTGCTTCAGCGCCTGATGCATGTTGTCGGCAACGAAACGTTTTACCTTCATAATTTTGCCTCGTTACGATTTACCGCCCACTGCGGCCACAATCGTAATGCTCTTGTTGTCCGGTACTTCCTGATACGCCAGAACGTGCAACTGCGGGATGCTGTTCCGCACGAACTGGGCCATCGCTGGTCTCAGTTGAGACGTCACTAACAGCACCGCCGGACGACCGGCTGCTTCCTGTGTATGTACCGACTCGGTCAATGAGCGTTGCAGCGTGTCGGCCATGCCTGGTTCAAGTACCAGACCCTGTTGGCCACCCTGCTGAGCGCTCTGCTGTAAGCTCTTCAGCAATAATTGTTCCAGCCCCTGATCCAGCGTCATAACCGGCAATTCATCCGTGTTTCCGAAGATATTCTGAGTAATCATGCGGGCCAGAGAGAGACGGGCGCTGGCCGTCAGAGCGGCGATATCTTGACTCTGTGCCGGAGAGTTCGCCAAAGACTCGGCGATTGAGCGCAGATCTTTAATCGGTACCTGCTCGCGCAGCAGGTTCTGCAGGACTGCCAGCAACTGGCTGATACTGACTTTATTCGGCACCAGCTCTTCGGCCAGTTTCGGCGTCGTTTTCGCCAGCATATCCACCAGTTTCTGGGCATCCTCATGGCCAATCAGCTCGTGGGCGTGATACTGCAACTTCTGATTCAGGTGAGTTGCAACGACAGTACTGGCATCGACCACGGTATAGCCCAGTGTCTGTGCACGCTCTTTCTGATCTGGCGTAATCCAGTAGGCTTCCATACCAAAGGCAGGATCAACCGTTGCCATGCCCTCAATTTTACCGAATACCTGGCCGGGATTAATCGCCAGTTCACGTTCCGGGTGAATTTCAGACTCCGCCAGAGTCACTCCCATCAGAGTTATACGATACTGATTTGGCAACAGGTCGAGGTTATCGCGGATATGGACCGACGGACTCTGAAAACCCAGCTCTTGGGTTAACTTCCGGCGGACCCCCATAATACGAC
>JAYNJA010000192.1:0-5516 GCA_038109705.1 Thalassolituus sp.
GATCGGGCTGGCTTCAAATGGCCAGTCCGGTAACACACTCTGCAGCGAACCAGTGCGGATTGCCGGTGCAGCGATTAATGTCGGCAGCGGCGCAATCCCCGCACCCGACAAAGCCAGGGTGTAAATGCTGGCAAAGTCATTAACCTGAATCCGTGCTTTAACATGGTGATTATATGTCTGCTCAGCCGGGCCGCAAAGTTGCCAACTCGGCCACGGAGACAAAGTCATGAGGTGATGATCGGCCAACTGGTCAGGATGAGCAGGGGTTCCATGGGCTTTCAGGTAATCCGGGCTGGCACAGAGAATCGAGCGCACATCGCCGAGATGGCGACCAATCAAAGAAGAGTCTTCCAGCGTACCAACGCGGAACGCAACGTCGATGCCTTCCTGCACGAGGTCCAGCTTCTGATCACTGAGAACCATGTCGATAGTGACCTGTGGGTGCTTATCACAGAACTCAGCTATCAGCCCAGAAAGCACGGTAGAACCAAACAGCACGGGGGCAGTGATGCGTAATGTCCCCGTCGGTGTGCTCTGCATACGGGTAACTGCGATGTTCGCTTCTTCGATCTCGCCAAGAATTCGGGCGCATTGGTTGTAGTACGCATTGCCGGTATCGGTCAGACGCAGGCTTCTCGTTGTGCGCTGAATCAGGCGAACTCCCAAGCGCTCTTCGAGTTGAGTAATCTTGCGGCTTACTGTCGACTTAGGCAGCCCCAGGTGGCGGGCTGCTCCTGTGAAGCTGCCAGCCTCAACGACATGTACGAAAATCGCCATTTCGTTGAGGTCAAATTCTTCACGCTTTCCGATCTGCATTAATGTCGCCTCGGTAATCAATATTTTGCACAGTATTGCTTGAAAATAGCTGATTTGGAACAAAAACGAAACAATGTCAGCTACCAGTGATCATTTTTACATCACTTTCGACAAACTGCTTCAGAACACCATTCTCACGCCAACCGATGCCAGCGGCGGCAGATCAGTGACTTCTTCGCGCTCACTGTAGTCGGCGTTCAGGTAGCGGTAGCCAATGACATTTTCCCGGGCGTAGAGATTGATGACTTCGATATAGAGATCCATATTCCAGCTGGCGAACTGATAAGCGCGGTCTGCTCTGAAATCGAGTCGATGATATGAAGGTAAGCGCTCGGAAAAAGGATCGCCGTAAATCGGGTTGTACAGGCCTGCGGTGTCTTCATCTTCTTCGACGCTTTCGAGGGGCGTTACAAGCTGGCCGCTTTCGTAGCGCCACTTCAGGCCCAGAGTCCAGCGATCATTTAACTGGTAGTTGCCAACCATGTTGATGACGACGGGTTTGTCGTAGGCGTAACGGAACCTATCGTCTGTGATCAGGTTGGTTCGCTCGGTGCGGGACAGAGCGAGCGATACCCAGCCATACCAGCGCTGGCTGTAATCAGCGTTCAACAGAAATTCAGCGCCGTAGGCTTCGCCTTCGGCGTCGTTTGTGTAACGAGGCAGCTGGTTGTATTCCTCGGTGGTCAGGTCGGGGTATTCCGACTGAGGTGCGCGGGCAACAATGATGTCGCTGATGTCTTTGTAATAAATCTCACTGGTCAGAGTCAGACCGGTCTTAATACTGTATTCCAGCCCCGTGACGTAATGCGTTGACTGAGTTTCATCCAGATCCGGGTTACCGAATTCGGGAGTGTATTGGCCAGGGTTACCCGGTAGAGAATGATATTTGCCATAACCCGCTGTCCAGGTAAGTGGTGCGGTCAGGCGCAGCCGACTCTGTAAGCGCGGCTCACTGTAGCTGTTGCCAGTAAATTCGTTATACGAAAACAGTGCGCCCGGGGTGAGCTGCCAGTCATTGCTGACGTCCCACTTATCTGCAACATTAAGGTTTGTTTCACGAATAACAAACTCACCTGCACCGGTCAGAGTCTCGGTCGCGCTGCTTAAGCGGCAATCACTGGAAAACTCGTCGCAGGCAGGCGCGCTGAATACGCCTTTATAACCGATGTGCCGTTCGGAGAATTCGCCGCCAAATTGCAGTTCATGGTCGAACGACAACGGATAACTAAACTGGCTGCGCAGACCGTAGCGGTTGCTCTTGGCATCGATGAAATTGCCCTGGCCGATGCTGAACTCGAAGCTCTGTTCAAGCTGCGACACGGCAGTTTTCGTACTGAGGCCATTAACAAAGAATCTGTCCCACACGACGCCCTGGCTATTGAAGTATTGCTCGGCTTTTAAACCGCCCTCTAAGGCCGGGTCCTGCAGCACATAATCGGAGTTGTCGGTAAAGTCGAGGCCGGCTTTATCACGGGCGCCGACGACCTGAAGTCGTACTGATGAAACATCATCCGGGCGGTATTCCCAGGCGCCCTGATAGTCGTAAAACTCCGGCACAGTCGTAAATTCAAAATCGTCTGAGTCGACAATGTTTTCCAGATAATACTGGAACAGACTCATGCGGCCGCTGAGAAAGAATGCCTGATTATCGGTGACAGGAGCGTCGATCAGTACGCCTGCACGCAGCAGGCTGAGATCAATAATGGTTTGCTGGTCGTCAAAATAAGGCGAGCGTGAATCGGCCGTAATTACTGCACCGGTCGCCCCATTAAACTCGGGGCCGAAAGCGGCAGGGTAGAGTTTAAAATCTTTAACGAGGGCGTCGTTAATAATGCTCGAGCCGTCGTTGTGAAACAGATATCCAACAGGGAGGAAGTCCAGATAATAGGCATTATCCTCCGGTGACGACCCCCGTACTGCAGGTGCTGCCTCCCGACCATTACCAAATACTACACCCGGCAGCGCCTCTAACGCCCGTAAAGGGTCGTTCCCGGCCCCCGGGACCTTGAGAAGCTTCGCGGTTTCAGGCTGCGTTGATTCGGTTTCTTGTGACGTCGTTGTGACGGTATCCAAAGTCACTTCCGCCGAAGATACCGGCGACAATACGGCTGTCGTTGTCAGCAGGGCTGAAGATAAAAAGAAACGTGGCATCATGCGCATAACGGTATCTCAGTTGGAATCCTTGTCGGGGTAAGTGTACCGGATCTCAGCTTCAGTACCCTGACCTTTCCGGTCACGAATGTTGGTTAATCCGCGATAAGTCAGCAGCCGTTGCGTAGAACGTTCATACGTCAATTCGACCGGGGCCAATAGCCAGGAAAGTAAGCGCGATTTCAGCCGCATTTCTACCCGCACCACCTGATCTGTAATCTCTAGCGGAATCAGACGGAAATCTATCCATTCAAGGCGCGATGGTACCGCGAATGAAAACTTTACCGTTTTGTCTTTCAGCAGCTTATCCCACGACGCACGCACAAATTCATCGAAGCCGGCATCAATGACGGCGGTGTAGTCTGGTTGCTTTAGTTGACCTTTGTCACCCTGGCTATTTCCGCCCGCGTTCTGCTCGCTGTAGCTTACCTGCCAGTTTTCGCCGTTTTTGCTGACACTCTCTGTGTAACCGCTGCGTGTGTCATTAAGATGAAAATCCGGTGTTGCCGGGTTATCGCTATAGCGATTTTCTTTCACCGCGAAGGTTTCAAGTTCTGCATCCTGATATTCGGTGATGCGTCTGACTGGTTTTCCATCAGCCATAAACAATTGGTGGTGTTCTGTATAGAGAAGCTTGCCGCTCTCAAGTGAGAAAGCATCACCACGATAGGTTAGTGTCTGGTTTTTGCTGTTCAGATTGCCGTTCAGTTTTGCTTCCGTTTCAGCATTTGTATAAAGGCTAGGGATAAGAAGTGAAACAACAGCCAGACAAACAGTAATGCTCTTGTACAGAGTCACCGCAGATACTCCTTAATTAATTCGCCGGCTTCAGCCGACCGGACAAGCGTTGAGAAATCAGTGCCGCTACGCCCATAAGTACAGCCCAGGATAAAGCGATGGTCAGCAACCCTTGTGTGTCCGTCTCAAGTGCTCCGAGGCGATGCCCAGCGTAATAGCTGATGGGTGCTGCAATGGCAGAGGCCAGAGCGATAAATATGGGTCGGGAGAACAGGTAGTCGAGGGAGTGCAGCAGAGTTGCGGCAAACGCCAGCCAGAGCAGAAACAACCATACCGGTATGACAACCAGTTCGTAATCAGGAAACCCGATCAGCCCCAGCTGGTACCAGAGGGTATCCAGAGCACTGCCGGCACCAGCGATTACGACAATCAGAAGCCACTCGAAGCGACTGGACACACGCTGATGCCAGGCAAAGAAAAGCCCGACGGTAATCGCACCCCAGAGGTTTCCACCGATAACACAGGCAAACCAGCACGCCTGGAACGCAAGAGCATTAATCAGGCGAAGCTGGGTTAATGTAAGAGGCGTTGAGTTATCGGCAGAAGGCATCATCAGAGGCGTCCTAGCACCGGATTACGGCGGTTAAGCGGCTTGGAGAACATCAGATGCACGTCGCCAATAACCCGCTCAGCAAAACCACCTGCGCAGTAAGCAAAATAGAAATCCCAGAGGCGGATAAAGTCTTCGCTGTAGCCTTTGGCCATGATCTCATCTTTATTCTGCAGGAAGCGCTGACGCCAGGCGTCCAGGGTCCGTGCATAGTGCGGGGTGATATCTTCCATGTGCGTCATTTTCATATCACTGCTTTGTGTGAATGAATTCTGAATTGCAGTAATGCAGGGAATAAAACTGCCCGGGAAAATATAACGCTTAATAAAGTCGACTTCTTTCTTCGCCTGCTCGTAGCGTTGATCATCAATGGTAATTGCCTGAATGAGGGCAATTCCGTCAGGCTTCAGCAAGCGGCTGATGGTAGAGGTATAGGTATCGAGATATTCCCAACCTACTGCTTCAATCATCTCGATAGACACCAGCTTGTCGTACTCGCCTTCGAGAGCGCGGTAGTCTTTTTTCAGTAGGGTTATTTTATCTTCCAGACCTTCTTCACGAACCTTTTCTTCAGCCCAGGCGTATTGCTGTTCTGAAATCGTTGTAGTGGTCACCTTGCAGCCGTAATGTTTGGCGGCGTAGATCGCCATGCTGCCCCAGCCGGTACCGATTTCCACGAGATGATCCGTTGGTTGCAGGTCAAGCTTGCGACAAATACGGTCGAGTTTATAAATTGATGCTTCTTCCATGGTGGCGTCCTCGCCCGGAAAAATTCCGCTGGAGTACATCATGGTCGGATCAAGGAACAGCGCGAACATATCGTTGCCAAGGTCATAGTGTGCGGCGATATTGCGACGGGAACCTTTCTCAGTATTGCGGTTCAGTGAATGCACCCAACGCAGGGCGATCTTGCCGAGATTAGCAAAGCCGCTGTCAATGCTGTCGACCACGTCTTTGTTGCGGGACAGAATACGGATCAGAGTGGGCAGGTGGCTGCAGCTCCAGTCGCCAGTCATATATGATTCGCCGGCGCCGACGCTACCATTCAATGCAATGCTGCGATACGCCTCACTGTCGTGGATATTCAGATCGGTACTGAAATCACTGTGGCTGTCACCAAATACGTGGCAATCACTGCCTTCGTAAACCCTGATGCAACCGGTGTGTAGATTCTTTAAGGTACGAAAGAGCCCATCGCGGC
>JAYNJA010000193.1:0-5493 GCA_038109705.1 Thalassolituus sp.
CCGGGTTATCTTCAACAGTCTGCGTGGGCAGGAAGTATCCGCAGTTCTTCTGCCTGACGAGCGAGTCTTTGCCCGTCAGATTACTCAGGCAGAGCTACAGGGCAGTGCTCAGAACTGATACCCCAGCAGAGCTGTCAGGAATAGAGCGGGCTGTGATAAACTGCAGCCTGTTTAATTCATTGCCTGAGAGACACCGACTATGGATATCATGCAGGTCATCAAAGACCAGATCGAAAACAACAGCATCCTTCTGTACATGAAAGGCTCACCTAACCAGCCAATGTGTGGCTTCTCTGCCCGTACTGTGCAGGCGGTTATGGACTGCGGTCAGAAGTTTGCTTACGTTGATGTTCTGTCGAACCCAGACATCCGTGCCAATCTGCCAGCCTATGCTAACTGGCCAACCTTCCCGCAGTTGTGGGTAAACGGCGAGCTGGTCGGCGGCTGTGACATCATCACTGAGATGCACGAAAAAGGCGAACTGAAGCCAATGCTGGAAGAAGCAGCACCTGCTGAATAAGGCCGGTTTCAGAGCAAAAGAAAGCCCGCGTAATGCGGGCTTTTTTGTGGATCTCTTTGACTCAGCTTTCCCTGGTTAGGTGAAAGCTCATTCCTGAACTTCCATAAACTCCAGTTCATTTACAGGCATTGAAAACTCGATGGCGGTTTCCTGAATAGTACCGTCACTGTTCATCACATACATATCGGTAGCTTCTTCATTTCTGACACCTACCCAGAGTGTGGAATCAGGGCCAGCGGTCATTACGCCGATTTTCTGATCAGTGAACTCTTCGACAGAGAGCTCGGTAAAGATATTTGTATCTACAGGGAAGCTGTAAATAGGGTTTTCTAAAGCTGAATAACCCTGCTCGACACTGAGTTTTACGTAGCCGAGATCGTCAACTACTGTCACAGCTTCAACGTGATAGTAGGTGTTGTTATCGGCATCGTTCAGGCTGCTGAACGTAGAACCATCAATCAGGGTTTCAACAGAGTAGTCGTCGAGGTTAATGCGATCCAGAGCGCCTGAGTTGTTACCGTAGTCACCACGCCCGGTTACATACAGAAAGTCATCGGTAGCGGTCATGCCGCTAAGATTGTCAGCGCTCAAAGCAAGTCCATTCAAGCCTTCTGCAGCGCTGGTATCGATTTCTGTATCTGTTGTGGTGTCAATCACGGCGATGTATGAATCAGTGACGACCTGATAGTTACTAGCCAAGCGCTGCATACCGACAAAGAGTTTACCATCAGTAAAAACTGCATCTGCCATATAAGGTACCGATGCCCCTTCCGCATTGTATGCTGACAGGTCAATGCTGCCCTTTACAAAGTTATCTTCATCTGCCGTTGGATCAATTATCTGTACGCTGGCTTTACCGTAGCGGATCAGATAGGCCTTATCTTGCGCAACCTGAACAAGTTTATAGGTATTGGAACTGGCACTTTCTGGCTCAGCCAGATTGTATGTGTAGTCGGCCTGAAGAAAATCTGCTGCAGAATCGTAGCGAGTCAGAGTATCCAGGTTATTTTTACCGATGTGGTAAAGGTATTGTCCGTATACGTCGATGGTGTAATCGGAATCATCCTTTACAGCGTATCCTTCGATGGCGTCAGCTTCGCCGACGGTGCCGACTGCTATTTCACTTGAACTATAGTCTGCTGCGATTAGCTGAGCGATATATACATGGCCAGTTACACTATTTGTATTGGATTCATCTTCGCCGAAACAGCCACTAAGAAGTGCAGCTGACAGAGCGGTAATTGCTAGTTTTTTCATTGTATATCCTCGTTAATATTTCAGAATTCAAAATTTGCGTTCAGGTAGATTTGCCTACCTGCAACTGGGCGATTAGAAAAATCTCGGAACTGATGGTCCATGAGATTATTAATTCTTAATCCGGCAGACCAACGCAGTGCGCTGTAGCGATAGTGCAGGTTAAGCATTCGCCTGATGTCGCCCGAATTGTTATTTCCGGAATCAAGATAAAGATCACCTGCCAGTTCATATTCGAGATTCATGCTATGCATGTCATAAAACGCTGAAATGCCGGCCAGGTACCGTGTGTGATAAATCCCAGGCAGCTTTTTACCGTCAAAGGCGCGGACGGAGCTGATCATTCTGCTTGAGTAGTTTGCTGCAGACAGTGACGGCTCAAGTGCTAATGACCGAATAGATGACTTGTAGCTAATATCGGCTTCAATGCCTTGCAGAGTTGAGTCTGAAACATTGATATAGCGGCCGACGCCACGGCTGTCGTACACCGGTACGATGGTGTCCCTGGTCTCTCTCTGAAATACGGCAAGGCTGGCGTCATATTCGTGATCGAAAATGTGCACATCAATACTGCTGGTCTGGGCAGTTTCGGCTGCCAGATCATCATTGCCCAACATCAGACCGCGATCTCCGTAGCGCTCGTACAGGCTTGGAACCCGTATACTTTTGCGAGTGCTAAGTTGTAGTTCAGTCCGTTCTGAGACGCGCGTGACAGCGGCGCTGAAGCCGTTAAAGTCCGATTGTTCTTCGCTTCGGGCAGTGTTATCGGAATGTGTGGCTTGGTTGCTGGTCGTGTAGCGACGGTGGTACAGGGATGTTCTGATATCCCAGTGCGAATTTAATCGATAGTCTGCCTGTGTGCTGGCGTTCAGTTGATGTTGAGTGGCTGTCTGATCGCAACCACCTAGTGGGGTTGTGCAATCCCGGCTGTCCGGGTCATTGAGATAAGTGCTCTGATAGCGGTCTGTTTCGGCGGCGAGAGATGCCCCTAAGGCCAGATTCTCTTTTTGCCATTGTGGTGAGAAGGATAATCCTGCGTGATGGAGACTGTAGCGATTATTATCTTCACCGAGTCCAATCGTACTTTCCGGGTCCTGATAGGTTTCATATTTACTCGACAAGTCCGCTGCCCATTGCAGGCTGAACTCCTGTCGGGTTGAATCGGGTTGCGTTCCGGTATTAAAACGAAATTCTCGACGGTCAAAACGCGCTCTGTTTTCTGGCGAGTTACGAAAGTAATCGGGGATGTCTTTCCCCTGTTTTGTCCAACCTAATTTACTTACGATGTTATTGCGAGTAATTGCTAACTGAGCTGAATGTCGGAAGAAGCTTGCGTTACTTAACGACTCTTCTGAATAGCGGGGTGTGCCATTCCAGGGAGCAGGCACTGGATAGTCAAAGTTGTTGTCACTGTATTCTGTGCCCGCGTAGAGCAACACATCTGGATGTAATGCGGCTGTAAGGGCAAGGCTACGATAGCCATAGTTACCGACATTGCCGGCAACGCGATTCAGGTAACCGGTATGACGGGTGACGATGTTAATAGTGCCTCCGATTGCACTGTCATACATACCACCGTTACTGCCACTGTCGCTGATTTCGACACGCTCAATTAATTCCACGGGAATCTGACTCAGGTCGTAGCTACCTCCCTGTGCGTCGTTTACCCGAACTCCGTTGATCAACATGGTTGTTTGTAGGGCCGTTGCACCTCGGACGGAGAGAAGTACAGGGTCTCCAAGGCCGCCGCTGTGTTGTACCTGCATGCCGGTAAGTTGTTTCAGGAAGGCGTCGAGGCTCTGGTAGTCCGCACGGATATCATCGCCACTGATGACGTACTTAGCTGTGCGTTGCTCACGCTCTGCCGTTTGCGTAACGACAGGCAGATTCGTCTCCGCAAACGCATTACTCATATAGAGTTGCATTAGAAAGACAGGCAGCAGGTTGAGTCTCAGGCGTAGCAGCCGAAGTAAATAAATCACAGCAACATCCGTGGATGTTGACGAGGGGAGTGTAGCCAATGGAGGCGGTCGGCGCAGTTGCTCTCTTGAGTATGACGCCGAGCGTTTACCACCGACCTGTCGCCCACCGCAACATCGGTTTATTAAAAAGCAGGCCGGTATCCGGGCTGACGATCTGCAGCGCCTGAGGCGTGCGGGTGCTGAAGCCTTCCCATGCAGAGCACAGTGGCGTTGTTTCAGTACCTTTGATCGATCACCGTTGCGGGGGCAGCGCTGGATTTACTGTCGTTTCGGCAGTTCACCAGACTTCCCGTTTAACTTCTGTATTGCGCAGTGGCGTTACGGAAGCACCTGATTCGCGGCGCAGGGTACCGGTGTGTTGGGGGGTGGGTCAAGCGTGAGCTGTATCGAATATTGGCAGACAAAGTTCGAAGCAGGCTCCACCAAGAGGCGATGGACGGAAACTGAGTTGGCCCTGATGGTGCGAGGTAACGATAAAGTAAGAGACGGACAGGCCCAGACCTGTGCCTTCTCCAACTTCTTTGGTGGTGTAGAAGGGTTCAAAGATGTGCGGGGCGACGTCGGCCGGAATGCCTGGCCCATTATCTTCGATACGCAGGCACACCATATCTGCTTTACGGCGTGCTTCCAGATGTACTCTTGGGGCCCAGTCGTTATCTTGCTGGCGGGCTTTAAGTGCCTGATGAGCTTCCAGCGCCTGTTGCGCATTTCTTAGCAGGTTGAGCAGGACCTGCTCAATTTCGCTCGGTACGCAATGAATCAGGGATTCGCCAATATTGTCTGCAATATTGAGTTCAATATGCGCAAGGCTGAGATCGTTATGGGCGATATTCAGTGTCGTCTCAACCAGTTCGGTGATGGATATATCCCGCTTTTGCAGATGGTCGTTGCGCGAGAATTGCAGCATGTTGGCGACGATCTCGGCGGCACGCTCTCCGGCACTCTGAATGTGGTTGAAGAATTGATCGATTTCCCGTTGTTTAAGGTAGTTGCCCATCAGTTCCAGATTCAGCCCTAGTTCCTCTGCTGTGCGCTGGTTCGCGGGCAGATCGCTTTCCAGGCGGCGGCGGGCGTTCTGCAGGTTCTGCAGAATAGCCCCAAGAGGGTTGTTAATTTCGTGAGCCATACCTGCAGCAAGGCCACCGACCGTCATCATTTTTTCGGTCTGCACCATGATTTCTTCCATGCGCTGGCGTTGGCTTACGTCGTCAATCCGGATTACCAGGCGTGCCTGCTGACTGTCCGGGAGAGGGTAAGCCAGGATGTCGGTAACCATGCGCTGTTTACCGAAAGCGATGCTGATGCGTTCGCGCTTGATCAGCTTCGGCGTCTCGGCTGGGGATTCGGGCATCAGCTCGAGTTTTTCCAGTTCAGGAATCAGCTGTACCAGCGGCAGGCCAGTGAGCTGAGCGTATTCTTTGTTTAACCAGTCTCCTGCCTGCTCATTGCATTGTACGATGCGGTTTCTTGCATCGAGGGCGAACAGAGCCGAGGGCATGGCGTTGAGAATGCCATCGAGTAACGTCTGAGTATTTTTCAGTTGTACTTCGATACTACGCCGCACTGACACTTCTTTGGCCAGATCTTCGTTCATCTGGCGGGTTTCTGATGACAGGCGGGTGGCTCTCAGGCGGGCGTGTTCGGCCTGCTGGTGGGCCGACTTCAGGTGCTGTGTTCGCTGATTCCGACGCCAGAACAGGTCGTTCAGGGCCTCGACCAGCGGTTTCATATCCGGGT
>JAYNJA010000194.1:0-5462 GCA_038109705.1 Thalassolituus sp.
GCTGGCTAACGGCGAACATCTTCGCCGATAACAGAATACGTTGATCGGCTCCTACAACTGACTGAACATTTACTCAGTGTTACGTTTCCTGAAGTTTGTTACCTCGGGGTTACACTTTCCGTAATCTTTCGTAACACATTCTGTAAAAATGCGCCTACCCAACCTGGCACAAAACATATAAGTCATTGATTTTACTAAACTTTAAAAAGTTGGCACGCGAATCGCTTTATATTACTCAGAGAGCAACGCTGATCATAAAAATAAAAAAATGCGAAGCCTCACAAACGCCAGGCACACTAATAAAAATAACAAAGTGCCGGCACAGGATGAGAGCCACTCATAACAATAATAAAGGCTCCATCTGACAAGTGTTTTGAATGCGCAGACGCGCCTGATAACAACAATAAAAATGAGGCACTGGATGCCCATTCAAAACACCTGTCACCGTACAGTCCGGGACAATAAAAATAATAATCCGGAGCTTAAAGCCGCACCTGCCCTGTCAGATGCGGCTTTTTGTTTATTTGGCGTACAGTAACCGGTAAACTCGCCGCCATAGCACTTATATAGAGACCTTCTTCCGCTGTGACCCTGATTAAACGCGTCAAACAATTTTTCGGCCAGAAAGCAGCCTCCGATGAGGTTCAGCTCCGCATCATTCCACGGGATGAGCACAACATCTCCCGAACCAATATCAGCGAGCCTGCACTAAAGGTTCTGTACCGTCTGCGTAAGGCTGGTTACGGCGCGTATCTGGTGGGCGGCGGTGTGCGCGACAACCTGCTGAGCCTGTCACCGAAAGACTTTGACGTTGCTACCGACGCGACACCCGAGCAGGTTAACAACCTGTTCCGTAACTCCCGTCTGATTGGTCGCCGTTTTAAGCTGGTTCACGTGGTGTTTGGTCGCGAAGTGATTGAAGTTGCGACTTTCCGTGCACCGCCGTCTGAAGAACACTCGGATAAGGTCTCCCGCCAGGGCGATCAGGGTATGATCCTGCGTGATAACGTCTACGGTAACAAAGACGAAGACGCCATGCGTCGTGACTTCACCATCAATGCCCTCTATTACAATATCGAAGACTTCTCAGTACACGCCTATGCGGGCGGCTGGGAAGATATGCAGGCCAAGCGTATCCGTCTGATCGGCGATCCGGAAACCCGTTACCGCGAAGACCCAGTACGCATGCTGCGTGCCATTCGTTTTGCTGTGAAGTTAGGGTTCACTATCGACCAGACTACCGCAGCCCCTATTCGTGAGATGGCTCCGCTACTGGAGCAGATCCCGGCTGCGCGCCTGTTCGAAGAGTCTCTTAAGCTGATTCTCGCCGGTAACGCCCTCGAAACCGTGCGCATGCTGCGTGAGTACAACCTCTTTGCCCCTATGTTCCCGGGTACTGAGATCGCTATGCAGGATGACGACTACGCGGTAACACTGGTCGAGAACACCATGGCCAATACCGATGCGCGCATTCAGGCGGGTAAGTCGGTAACACCATACTTCTTCCTTGCGGCATTACTGTGGCCGCAGGTCTGCAAGGTCCGTCAGGAATACGAAGATCAGGGTCTGGCACCGCATCCCGCAATGCAGAAAGCCGCTGACCGCGTTCTCGCCCAGCAGATCAAAGCCATTGCTATTCCTAAGCGCTTCTCTATCCCGATGCGCGAAATCTGGGAAATGCAGTTGCGCCTGCCGAAGACCCGCAGCCGTCGTACAGACGAATTACTGTCGCATCAGCGCTTCCGTGCTGCTTACGATTTCCTGTTACTGCGAAATCAGTCTGGCGAAGAGCTGCAGGATCTCTGCGACTTCTGGACAGAACTGCAGGAGAAATACCCGCAGCCAGAGCGTTCTTATAAGCGCGATGACTCTCAACGTGGAGAGCATGGGGCCAGAAACGGCGAAAGAAATGATCGTGGCGGTAACAGCCGAAACGACAGCAACAACGATGGTAAACGTCGCCGTCCCCGTCGTCGCCGCACGAACAACAGCAGCCGCAGCTGATTCCCATGCATCGCGTTTTCATCGGACTGGGGGCCAATCTGAATGATCCGGCCCTGCAGATTGTTACCGCACTGCACACTCTGCATGAACTGCCTGATACACGGTTGGTAAACTGGTCTTCTTTGTATGGCAGTAGTCCTCTGGGCCCGGAAGATCAGCCTGATTACGTTAACGCCGTCGCTGAGATCGAAACGTCGCTTGAACCATTGGCATTGCTTGACCTGACACAACAGGCAGAGCGCGACCAGGGTCGGGTAAAGCTACGCCACTGGGGCGAGCGCTGCATTGATCTGGATATTCTGCTGTTCGGTAACAGGGTACTCTCTTCCGAGCGCCTGAACCTGCCCCATCACGAACTTACAAACCGCAGTTTTGTGGTGTCTCCGCTGCTGGAGATTGCCCCAGATCTGACACTCCCCGACGGGCGCAGACTGGACTCAGTCAGCCCCGGATTCGATGGCGATCTGCACAAACTGCATCGCCCCGTTATTGACTTATAACCCACAATCCGCACCATACGCCCAAAGCCCGCGTATCGGGAACACCGGAGAAAGAACTGTCATGAGCGCTATCAGCATCCGCACATTACAAGGCATGAAAGACAAAGGTCAGAAGTTTTCAGTCCTGACCGCCTACGATGCCACCTTTGCCCAACTGGCCGCAGACGCCGGTGTCGAGGCGCTTCTGGTGGGCGATTCACTGGGTAACGTTATTCAGGGTCAGACCAGCACGATACCGGTAACACTGGAAGAGATGGTCTACCACACCGCCGCAGTGGCTCGTGGTAACGCCCGTGCTGAGCGTCAGGCACTTATCATGACTGACCTGCCATTTATGACTTATGGCGATATCGCAACAGGCGTAGCAAGTGCTCGTGCCGTTATGCAGGCCGGTGCCCACATGGTTAAGGTCGAAGGTGACGACTGGTTAGTGCCGTTAGTTGAAAGCCTGGCACGTCAGGGCGTTCCTGTGTGTGCGCATCTGGGCCTCACTCCTCAGGCAGTGAACAAGATGGGCGGCTATCGTGTACAAGGCCGTGAAGAAGACAAAGCCGATGCCATGGTTGCTCACTCGGTTGCCCTGGCCGAAGCTGGCGCAGACATTATCCTGCTTGAGTGCGTACCAAGCCCACTGGCAAAACGTATTACAGAAGCGGTTAACGTACCTGTGGTAGGTATTGGCGCGGGTTCAGATACCGATGCTCAGGTTCTGGTGTGCTACGACATGCTCGGCCTGAACACTCAGCATATTCCTAAGTTCGTGAAAAACTACATGACCGGCGGCCGTACGGTGCCAGAGGCCATCAAAGCCTACGCCGATGAAGTACGCGAAGGTGTATTCCCGGCTGAAGAGCATGGATTCAACGCATGATTACCGTTCACACCATTAAAGAACTGCGCGAACACGTACGCGCTGCCCGTATGGCCGGCAAACGTATTGGCTTTGTGCCGACCATGGGTAACCTGCACGCAGGCCACATCAGCCTGGTTGACCGTGCCAATGCCGAAACCGACTACGTCGTCAGCAGCATCTTCGTGAATCCGCTGCAGTTTAACGACAAGAACGATCTGCAACGCTATCCGCGTACCCTGCCCCAGGATCAGGAAAAGCTCGCTGCAGCCGATTGTGACCTGCTGTTCGCTCCGGATGTCGACGAGATGTACCCGAACGGCCAGGACGAACAAAGCATCGTTCATGTTCCTGTAGTCTCAGAAGGCCTGTGTGGTGGTAGCCGTCCGGGTCACTTCGATGGTGTTTCGACGGTTGTTACCAAACTGTTTAATCAGGTGTTACCTGACGCCGCATTCTTCGGTGAGAAAGATTTCCAGCAGGTCGCTGTAATCAAGAAAATGGTCGATGACCTCTGTATTCCGGTCGATGTCGTCACCGTACCAACGGCCCGTGCTGAAGACGGCCTGGCTCTGAGCTCACGTAATGGCTATCTGTCGGACGAGGAGCGCCAGCTGGCAACCGGCCTCTACAAAACCCTGCAGGAAGTCGCCAGCGCCCTTAACGCCGGCGAAGCCCTTGAAAGCGCAGTTACAAGTGCGACGAAGCGCCTTGAAGAACGCGGCTTCCGCCCTGATTATGTGGAAGTAAGGTCATCATCTGACCTGAAGCCAGCTGCAGCGGGGGTTTCAGAGGTGGTTATTCTGGCTGCTGCATTTTTAGGCAATGCACGCCTTATTGATAATCTGGTTGTAACGTTGAATCGTGGAATCGTTTAAGGCATACTTCCGCGCCTTACGCCTATAGGCCAGAAAATGAACAGTTCAGAATGCCGTAAAATGTACCGGTTCTGAATTGTCCGAACAGAGAAACTGAAGGGTTTACCCATGCAAACCATCATGCTGAAAGCCAAGCTTCACCAGGCACGTGTGACTCACTCTGTGCTGAATTATGAAGGCTCTTGTGCCATTGACGGCAAGCTGCTCGATCTCGCGGGCATGCGTGAGTTTGAACAAATCCAGATCTACAACATTGATAACGGCCAGCGTTTCACTACTTACATCATTCGTGGTGAAGACGATTCAGGCATCATCTCTGTGAACGGCGCTGCTGCACACCATGCAAGCGTTGGAGATCGTATCATCATCTGCGCTTACGCTAACTACAGCGAAGAAGAGCTGGCTACCTTTAAGCCAAAGATGGTGTACATGAACGAAGACAACACCGTGAGCCACACCAGCTTCGACATTCCGGTACAGGTTGCCTGATCCGCTTGTCGCACTGAAGTGACCACAAAGGCCGCCTCCGGGCGGCCTTTTTTTGCCCGCTGTTCCCGCACACCGTATACTCAAACCTATTGTTTTGAAAAAGTGCAGGAAAACCAATGGGATACACCGGAAGTCTGACTCAGTCACCCGCATGGCGCGATCTTCAGGATCATTTCAGTAAGATCTCTAACCACCACATGAGTGACTGGTTTGCCGAAGACCCTAACCGCTTCGACACCTTTCAGCTGAATGCTGCCGGCATCACCCTCGACTACTCCAAGAACCGCATCACCGAAGAGACAATGTCTCTGCTGCTGAGCCTTGCCCGCGAGCAGGAACTGCCAGCCAAAATCGGTGCGATGTTCAATGGCGAGGCGATTAACCGCAGCGAAAACCGCCCGGCCCTGCACACTGCCCTGCGTAACTTTGGCGACCGCGACATCATCGTCGACGGCGTAAACATCATGCCTGAGATCCGTGAGACGGTTCAGCGCATGGAAGAATTCTGCTGGAAGATCCGTCGTAATCAGTGGCGTGGCTACAACAACAAGCCGTTTACCGACGTGGTGTCGATTGGTATCGGTGGCTCTTTCCTCGGCCCGAAACTGGCGTCCAGTGCGCTCAAGCCTTACTGGGACAGCCGCCTGAACATCCACTACCTGGCCAACATCGATGGCTCTCATATTACTGAGATCCTCAAGCGCCTCGATCCGGCGACTACCCTGTTTATCATCCAGTCGA
>JAYNJA010000195.1:0-5445 GCA_038109705.1 Thalassolituus sp.
CAGCCCTGAAACGTATTGCCGAAGAAGGTAAAGGCGTACTGGTGCTGCTGTCTGCCGATCAGAATCAGGATGTATCTGAATCACTCGATGAATTCTTTGGCCGCGCCAAACCAATGCGCAGCCCGAATAAAGACAGCTCAGGCGCGTTTCTGACCATTGGTACCGGTTCGCAGATTCTGCGCGAACTGAATATCCAGAAAATGCGCCTGCTGAGCTCTGAAATGAAATACAGCGGTATTTCCGGTTTCGATCTGGAAATTACCGAATATCTGCCCTATTCCGAATAAGTTACTGACGGGAAATTCTCATGAAAAATATCCGTACTATTGAAGGCAAACTGACTCCTAAC
Source organism: Thalassolituus sp. (assembly GCA_038109705.1). Classification (GTDB taxonomy): domain Bacteria; phylum Pseudomonadota; class Gammaproteobacteria; order Pseudomonadales; family Oceanobacteraceae; genus Thalassolituus. Next base: position 350 of record JAYNJA010000195.1, read on the forward strand.
GATGGTCGTTACGCGATCGTTGTTGGTCGCTGGAATGCATTCGTTGTTGAAAGCCTGCTTGAAGGCGCTGTCGACTCACTGACCCGTCACGGTGTCGACGAAGACAACATCACCATCATCCGTGCACCAGGTGCCGTAGAGATTCCACTGGTTGTTAAAAAAGCTGCCGCGTCTGGTAACTACGATGCCGTCATCGCTCTGGGTGCTGTGATTCGTGGTGGTACACCGCACTTTGAATTCGTTGCTGGCGAGTGCTCGAAAGGTCTGGCATCTGTCATGATGGAATACAACCTACCAGTAGCCTTTGGTGTTCTGACCGTAGACACCATTGAGCAGGCGATTGAACGCGCGGGTACTAAAGCAGGGAACAAAGGTGAAGAGGCAGCCATGTCAGCATTTGAGATGGTCGCCCTGCTTAAAGCTATGGAGGCTTAAGGTCCATGTCCCGAGCCTCAGGCAACCAGAAACCAAGCCCGGCAGCGCGCCGTAAAGCCCGACGCTTTGCGGTACAGGCTCTGTATCAGTGGCAATTAGCGGGCAGCAGCCTCAGTGAAATTGAAGCTGAGTTCCGCACTGACAATGATATGAGCAAAGTGGATCTCGAATATTTCCACGATATTCTGCACGGTGTGCCTAAAGAAAAGGGACGGCTTGATGACAAGATCTCTCCTTTCCTCGATCGCCGCATCGACGAGCTCACTCCGGTAGAGCTGGCGATTCTGCGCTTAGGTGCGTTCGAAATGTGCCACCGCATTGATATCCCTTACAAGGTCGTTATCAATGAAGCCGTTGAGCTGGCAAAAACCTTCGGCGCAACCGACGGCCATAAATACGTGAACGGCGTGCTGGATAAACTGGCGCAGAGCGAGCGTATGGTAGAAATCCGCGGCGGCAAAGCCTGAAAATGCGGGATAGCCAGGGCGAATCTGAAAACCCAGGCAACTCACGGCCATCAGAGTTCTCTCTGATCCGTGACTACTTTGCCTCGGGGTTTCCCGAGGCAGACGATATTCTGATTGGCATCGGTGACGATTGCTCAGTCGTTATGCCAGCACCCGATATGGTGTTGGCGCAGAGTATCGACACTCAGGTGGCCGACGTGCATTTCCCGGCGTCTGCTCCCCCCCACCTGATTGCCGGGCGCGCCCTGCGCTGCGCTGTCAGCGACCTTGCAGCGATGGGTGCTCTGCCGCAGGGCTTTCACCTTGCACTGACATTGCCCGATAATTCTGAATCATTCCTGAGAGAGTTCAGTCGCGGACTGCGCGATACCGCCATTGCCTTGAATATCCCACTACTCGGTGGCGATACAACAAAAGGCCCGCAACTCGTTATCACCATCTCCGTGCAAGGCTGGCTGCCTCAGGGGCAGGGATTAAAACGCAGTGGCGCGAAACCGGGCCATGACATCTGGCTCAGCGGGCCGATAGGTCGCTCAGGCCTGATACTCAACGAAGTGATTGCAACGCCCGATCGGGACGACGAGTTCACTGCCCCCTACTACCACCCGGACGTCCACATCTCTTTTGGGCACCTTCTGCTGAGTATGGCCACCTCAGCAATAGATATTTCAGACGGTCTGTTACAGGATGCTGGCCACATCGCCCAGGCGTCTGGGGTATGCCTGACACTGAACGCGGCGGATATTCCAACCGCGGTAACCCGTAGCGATGCACGCTGGGCTGATTGCCTGAGCTCTGGTGACGACTACCAATTGTTATTCACTGCCCGTGAAGATGCTCGAGACCGCATTCTTGCCTGTGCACATACCGCTGATCTGCATAGCTGTCGCATGATAGGTAAAGTTACATCAAGTGCTGATGACGGCGACGTCGTTGTTATGGAGAATGGTTCGACGCTGACCTTTAAACGCAAAGGTTACGAACACTTCTGAGAGCGGGCACCGACTACACTGGTGAGCTCTCCAATGGATGATGGAGATCACCATGCAACGGATACCCCAGCTGGTCACTGCTTACCTGCTCTCACTTGCGAGCGTATTTGCTCTCGCTGATTCAGATAACCAACCTTCTCACGCGTACATCGATGTCAGCGGACAGGGCGAGGTCGAAGCATTCCCCGATTACCTGACATTAACCATTGAATTAAGCGCTACTGCAGACTCCGTCAGTAAAGCCAAAGACGAGACCGATAAAGCTTTTGCACGGATCAGCCAGATTGCCCGCCAGTTTAAAATCGACAAAAAAGACATCGAATCCGTCCGCATTAACAACTACCCTCAGTGGCAGTATCTGCGTGATGGCAAACGTGAATTTATAGGCCATAAAGTCGTGCGTCCGGTAACGGTAAAGCTGCGAAAAACTGATAACTATGGCCGGCTGCTGGAAGAGCTGATGGATGATGACCACCTGACGGTCAACAGTACTCAACTCGGCTTCGACGCCCCAGAAATTCACCAGAGCAAAGCACGCCGCATCGCATTGCTGAGTGCGCGCTCTAAGGCCGAAGAAATGGCTGCCGTTCTCGACCAGAAAGTGACTGGAGTTCTCTGGATACAGGAACAAGGGGGAAGCGTCCCACACCCGGTAATGATGATGAAAAATGCACCTATGTTAGCGCGCTCAATGGAAGCGGACACTGGCAGCGAAATGCAGATTCAGGATCAGACAATTACACAATCAGTGCAGGTTCGCTTCCAGATTGCGCCGAAGTAATTTATAAAATAACGACACATAATGATTCATTGGGGTAACCACTGTGCCAGGCCATCCAAATATCCGCCCAGGGAAGTATCGTCACTACAAGGGCAAAGACTACGAAGTGTTCGGCCTGGTTCGCCATAGCGAAACCGATGAGTGGCTGGTTCATTACCGCACGCTCTACGGGGACAAAAGTCATTGGGTTCGCCCACTGGCGATGTTCGATGAAGAGGTATCAACACCTGATGGCGACGTACCGCGTTTCCGCTATATCGGCGAAACCGAAAAAAACTAATACGAGCAAGACCAGCCGCGAAACAGAGCCAGGAATTTATGACACCTGCAATTAATGCCGCCAAGAAAGCCAAGGTCGCTTTTGATGTTTTGGAATATCAACACGATCAGGACGCCGAAAGCTATGGTCTTGAAGCGGCCGAAAAGCTTGGTTTGCCGGCCGATAGCGTATTCAAAACCTTATTAGTCGCATTAACCGGCCACAAAAGCCCTCTAGCGGTTGCTGTACTTCCTGTGTCTTCAAGCCTGAGCCTGAAAGCCATCGCGAAAGCCGTTGGAGCTAAAAAAGCTGAAATGGCAGACCCCAAAGTCGCCGAACGGGTGACAGGCTACATCGTTGGTGGCATCAGCCCGCTTGGGCAAAAGAAACTATTCCCGACCGTTATCGATGAATCCGCTAATGATCTTGAACGAATTCACGTCAGCGCCGGACGCAGAGGGTTGGAAATCGCCATTTCGGGTACAGACATGGCATCACTATGCAGGGGTATTTTTGCCGGAATTACGGCAAAATAGGACTTTAGCTGTCAGCAGGACCACTTTTCGATGCGTTCAACTCTCCGTATTCTGCCGTTTCTACTTTTCCTGAGTGCCTGTGCGCCATTGGAATATCAGGCTGCAAAACTTGATGTAGAACCCGCCGAACGCATCACCGATGGCTACGTCAGCAAGGAGATTTCAGACGGCGTGCACGTCATAGAAGTGCGCCACGAGAGTCGCAGCGCCTTCCTGTTTCAGAAAGAAGAAACACTGAAAAACCTGAAAGGCATCTGGCAACGCCGCGCAACAGAACTCTGCCCGAAAGGCTTTCAGGGGGAGCCAGAAGTTATCCGCCCGGATGAAGCCCGAACGGATGAGTTCTACTGTACGCTCAAGGTCTGCCAGCCATACCTGATGGTTTCTGGTATCGCTTACTGTAAAACGGTTTACGAATTCTGATTATCACCCGTCAGAGTACGCGGATCTAACAGGCGCTCGAGATCACCGCGACTGATGTCAGTCATCTCTTCAGCCACATCCAATATCGGTCTGCCTTCCCGGTAGGCCGTCTTCGCAATCTCAGCCGCTTTCAGATAACCGATAACCGGATTCAATGCCGTCACCAATACGGGATTCTTCGCCAGAGGCTCTGACACTGACGCCTCACGCACCGTAAAGCCAAGAATCGCATCATCCGCAAGCGTCTGCGCAGAACGCTGCATCAGACCGATACTGTCGAGCAAGCGCGAAGCGAACAGAGGCAGCATCACGTTCAGTTCAAAATTCCCAGACTGTCCGGCAACGGTAATCGTGGTGTCATTACCCAGCACCTGCGCACAGGCCATAGCAACGGCTTCAGGAATCACAGGGTTCACTTTGCCCGGCATAATCGACGAGCCCGGTTGCAGCGCAGGCAATTCAATTTCACCCAAGCCAGCCAACGGCCCTGAATTCATCCAGCGCAGGTCATTGGCAATTTTCATCAGCGCGACAGATAAGGTCTTTAACGCGCCGGAAACCGACACAATCACATCCTGAGCGCCCATGCCCGCAAAGCGGTTCTCCGCCGGATAAAACTCGAGGCCTGTTAACTGCGTTAATTGCTCACATACAGCCTCTGCGAAGCTTTCAGAAGCGTTTACTCCGGTACCGACGGCCGTGCCACCGATTACGACGCCAGCCAGGCGCTCGGAAGCACTCTCAATTGCATCATAAGCGTGCTGAATCTGCGCCGACCATCCGCCTAACACCTGATCGAACCTTACCGGCATAGCATCCATAAGATGCGTGCGACCGGTCTTGGTCAGATGGCTCAGACTCGCCCCTTTATGTTCAAGCACTTCTACCAAATGCTCCAATGCAGGCAACAGCTCTTTACGTATGGCGACAAACGCAGAAATATGAAGACTGGTCGGGATTACGTCGTTACTGCTCTGGCTGGCATTGACATGGTCATTGGGAGATACGTCAGCACCTACAGATCGCGAAGCAAGAGTCGCGATAACTTCATTCGCATTCATGTTCGAGCTGGTGCCAGAACCCGTCTGAAAAATATCGACCGGAAAATGTGTCATCAAGTCAGGCATATCAAGCAAGTCATCGACCGCTGTGACAATAGCGGAAGATTTTTCATCTGCCAGCGAGCCAACTGCGAGATTGGCT
>JAYNJA010000196.1:0-5429 GCA_038109705.1 Thalassolituus sp.
CGACTACATTCAGGGCCTTGAGATGCTGGCGACCATGCGTTTGTGTGCAAACGTACCGTCCATGCACGCTATCCAGACCGCTCTAGGTGGCTACCAGAGTATTTTCGACCTGGTAAACGGCGACGGTCGTATCGTTCAACAGCGCGATATTGCCTACGAAATGCTTAACGAAATTCCGGGTGTCAGCTGCGTTAAACCGAAAGGCGCGCTGTACTGCTTCCCGAAAGTGGATGTGAAGAAATTCAACATCCGCAACGATGAGCGCATGGTACTGGACCTGCTTGAACAGCAGAAAATTCTGCTGGTCCATGGCACGGCCTTTAACTGGAAAACACCGGATCACTTCCGTGTTGTTTTCCTGCCACGTCCAGAAGACCTGACATCCGCAATGAAGCGCATGCATCAGTTCTTCGACACGTATCAGCAGCTATAAACCAGGCAAATGCTCGACGTTCATATCGACGATTTTTTTAAAGACACTGCAGTCGCTCTATTGAGCGGCTTGCAGCAGTTCCCTGCTCCCCAGACGCTTTTCATTGAAGACATCTGTGGGCCAGACGATATGGACGAGTTTGGTTTGCACTCCACACGCCACCTGGCGGCATTAGGAACTGTGCAGTGGCTTCGCGATGAGGAGTTTGTGCGGTTCGGAGTAGTCGATCGACAGGAATCCGTCGATGACTTCGTATTAACGAGTAAATCCTTCACCCGCTTAATTGCCATCATCCCAGACAGCGGTGAGCCCGTTTTCCGGGCACTGCATACAGCGGTTCAGGAAGGCGACTCAACGGCAGTTCGCCATCTCGTCAGTACCTTCCTGCTCTGAACCTTCCTACTCTAAAACTTCCTGTCCTGATTAAAAGCAGAAGTCAGCCCTTGGGCAAACAATTACTTCGAACGGACATCAAACCCAGCGGCTTCCAGCGCATCCTGCAGATCGTGCGCACGTGCTGGTACACCAACCCGCAGGTTGATCGTATCCCGGCGTAGCGGGTAATCCCGTCGCATCTGATCAAACGACGCCTTCCGGTTTGAACTGTGACGCATCACAGAGCGCATAACACCGTCATCAACGCGGATTTCATAGGCTGCACGAATCGCCGTCCGCAATGCCTGGTGCACAGGTACCTGATCACCAAAGTCCACGCGCTTAATGCCCGGCTCAGGCAGAAACTGTCCGAGCTTACGACGTACCGGCAAACCAAAAAACTCGCACGCGCCTTGATACACCAGCTCAGTACCACGCATTTTTCCATCAAGGGAGTAACCCGCAATATGCGGCGTTGCCAGCGCACAATAATTCATCAGCTCAAGGTCGAGCTCGGGTTCGTTTTCCCAGACGTCCATCACCGCAACAAAATCCGGATGCGTCTTCAGGTGAGCAAGCAACGCCTTGTTATCAACCACAGCGCCGCGTGATGCGTTAATCAGGCAAGCGTCTGGAGCCATCGCCTCAAGTTCTGTTTCGCCAATCAGATGCCAGGTCGGGTAATCACCGCCCTTTTCCATCGGCGTATGAAGCGTTACAAGGTCGCAACCGAGCACGTCACTGAGCGAAGTCAGTTCGCCAACGTCGTCCTCGTTTTTGAATGGATCGGTGGCTTTGACCGTCAGCCCCATCTCTTCAAGGCGCTGGCGCAATAACAGACCGACATTACCTACACCGACAATCCCGACACTTACATCACGAAAGCCGATACCGCGACTGTCCACTACGACACTTAAAGCGCTAAGCACATAGTCAACTACTGCCTGAGCATTACAGCCCGGAGAACTGGTAAAACCAATACCCTTCTCATTCAGGTAATCAAGATCGATGTGGTCAGTACCGATAGTCGCGGTACCGACAAACTTCACCTTACTACCGGCAAGTAGAGCTTCATCTACCTTGGTTACAGAGCGCACGAGAAGCATGTCTGCCTCTACTACGTCCTCTGCAGTCATGGTGCGGCCAGCAACCCGGACAATATCTCCGAGCTCTCCGAAGAACTGATCGATTAAGGGAATATTCTCGTCGGCTACGATGCGCACGTCTGGAAATCACTCTGTAACAATTGAAGGCTCATTGTGGCAACAGTTCACCGGGATGACAATCATTCTTAATAAATTGTAAAAATATTCGACACCCTCATCATAAATAACGTGAATAGTGCGTATCAGGGGCGCAAATGAATCTGTTTGCAGAATTCCGGTATACTTCGCCACGAAAAAATTTACTGGAAATCTAAGTAGTGCGTTTTTGGGCATGACTTTCATCTCATTAATGCATTACTGACCGGACAAAACGGTGCGGTAGCACGACAGCGAACTTCTTCATTCGTTGTTGAACTAAAGTGCCTTGACGTTGCACACAATGGCTTTGAGAGAGGGTCGAAAATGAGTCTGTATTCAGAATATCTGAAAGAAATTGAAGTTCGTAAGAACGAGCTGGGGTTGAACCCTAAGCCGATCGACGGCGCAGAACTGCTGTCTGAAATCATCGAACAGATCAAAGATGTTAACAATGAGCACCGCAAAGACTCACTGAACTTCTTCATCTACAACACACTGCCAGGTACTACTCCTGCGGCAGGCGTAAAAGCTGAATTCCTGAAAGAAATCATTCTGGGTCAGGCTTCTGTAGAAGAGATCAACCAGGAGTTCGCTTTCGAACTGCTGTCTCACATGAAAGGCGGCCCGTCTATCAAGGTTCTGCTGGACCTGGCTCTGGGCGACGACGCTGACATCGCAAAAGCGGCTGCAGCTGTTCTGAAAACTCAGGTATTCCTGTACGAAGCTGACACCGAGCGCCTGGCTGCTGCCTACAAAGAAGGCAACGCCATCGCTAAAGAACTGCTGGAAAGCTACAGCAAAGCAGAATTCTTTACCGAACTGCCAGACGTTGACGAAGAAGTTAAAGTTATCACCTACGTTGCTGCAGTAGGCGATATCTCTACTGACCTGCTGTCTCCGGGCAACCAGTCTCACTCACGTGCTGACCGTGAACTGCACGGTAAGTGCATGATCTCTCCTGAAGCTCAGGCTGAAATCACTGCAATGAAAGAAGCCAACCCAGACAAGCAAGTTATGCTGATCGCCGAAAAAGGCACCATGGGTGTGGGTTCTTCACGTATGTCTGGTGTGAACAACGTGGCACTGTGGGCTGGTAAGCCTTCAAGCCCGTACGTTCCATTCATCAACATCGCTCCAGTTGTTGCTGGTACCAACGGTATCGCACCTATCTTCCTGACTACTGTCGGCGTAACCGGCGGTATCGGTCTGGACCTGAAAAACTGGGTACAGAAGAAAGACGAAAACGGCAACGTTGTTCGCGACGCGAACGGCGATGCAGTACTGGAAGAAGTGTACTCTGTTAAGACCGGTACCGTTCTGACCATCAACACCAAGACCAAGAAACTGCTCGACAGCAACGGCAACGAGCTGTCTGACGTATCTGACGCTTTCACTCCACAGAAAGTCGAGTTCATGAAAGCTGGCGGTTCTTACGCAGTTACCTTCGGTAAGCAGCTGCAGACTTTCGCTGCAGAAACTCTGGGCGTTGAAGCACCAGCGGTTTACGCGACTTCTAAAGAAATCTCTCACGAAGGCCAGGGCCTGACTGCTGTTGAGAAAATCTTCAACCGTAACGCGGTTGGCGTAACTTCTAAGACTCCACTGCACGCTGGTTCTGACGTTCGCGTTAAAGTGAACATCGTAGGTTCTCAGGACACTACTGGTCCTATGACTACTCAGGAACTGGAAGCAATGGCTGCTTCTACCATCTCTCCAAGCGTTGATGGTGCGTTCCAGTCTGGCTGTCACACTGCCTCTGTATGGGACAACAAAGCTAAGGCCAACACGCCTAAGCTGATGGCGTTCATGAACGCGTTCGGCGTGATCACTGCACGTGATCCTAAGGGTGTTTACCCTGCAATGACCGACGTAATCCACAAAGTACTGAACGACATTACTGTTGACGATCGCGCGATCATCATCGGTGGTGACTCTCACACCCGTATGTCTAAAGGTGTCGCGTTCGGTGCTGACTCCGGTACTGTTGCGGTAGCACTGGCAACTGGTGAAGCAGCAATGCCAATCCCAGAGTCTGTGAAAGTTACCTTCAAAGGCAACATGAAGCCGCACATGGACTTCCGTGACATCGTACACGCGACTCAGGCGCAGATGCTGAAGCAGTTCAGCGGCGAAAACGTCTTCCAGGGCCGTGTAATCGAAGTTCAGATCGGCACCCTGCTGGCTGACCAGGCCTTCACCTTCACCGACTGGACTGCAGAAATGAAAGCGAAAGCTTCTATCTGTATTTCTACCGATGAAACCCTGATCCAATCTCTGGAACTGGCTAAGTCCCGTATCCAGATCATGATCAACAAAGGTATGGAAAACGAAGCTGGCATGCTGCAGAAGCTGATCGGCCTCGCTGACAAGCGTATCGAAGAAGTTAAATCAGGCACTGCACCTGCTCTGGCTCCAGACGACAACGCTAAGTACTACGCAGAAGTAGTTGTTGACCTCGACGCTATCGACGAGCCAATGATTGCTGACCCAGACGTAAACAACGAAGACGTATCTAAGCGTTACACCCACGACGTGATCCGTCCGGCTTCTTACTACGATGGCCGTCAGGTTGACCTGGGCTTCGTTGGTTCTTGTATGGTTCACAAAGGTGACATGCAGATCATCGCTGCGATGCTGCGTAACCTGGAGAAGAACGGTCCTATCACGTTCAAGGCTCCACTGGTTGTTGCGCCACCAACGTACAACATCGTTGACGAACTGAAAGCCGAAGGCGATTGGGACATTCTGGCGAAATACGCTGGCTTCATCTTCGATGATGCGCATCCAAAAGAAGCAGCTCGTACCAAGTACGAAAACCAGCTGTACCTCGAGCGTCCTGGATGTAACCTGTGTATGGGTAACCAGGAAAAAGCAGAACCAGGTGACACCGTACTGGCAACTTCTACCCGTCTGTTCCAGGGCCGTGTAGTAGAAGACAGCGCTGAGAAGAAAGGTGAGTCTCTGCTGGGCTCTACCCCAATGGTTGTTCTGGGCACTATCCTGGGTCGCTTCCCGACTCTGGAAGAGTACAAAGCAGCGGTTGAAGGTATCAACCTGACTTCTTTCGCTCCACCATCGAAAGACCTGGCTCGCCCAGCGATCCCTCTGAAAGCTGTTTAATTAACAGTTTTTGAGGCGATTAGCCCACTGCCCTGACGTTAGCGTTGGGGCAGCGGGTTAAGCAAATAAAAAACCGGCACTCGTGAGAGGCGCCGGTTTTTTTGTGGCTGCAGAATTTGGCTGAGCGCCGCCCCTACAAAGGAAACAATTCCGCAGAGTCATCAATACGTATCTGTACGCTTCAAATACGACTGAGTATCCCGCTCGAATCCATGCGTCGACACTGGCGAAAGCCGTCATCTCAGGCACTTCTTAAG
>JAYNJA010000197.1:0-747 GCA_038109705.1 Thalassolituus sp.
TAGAGGCGTGCGCCGCGTATCGCATGACCCGTCCGACCTTGGCAATGACCCTAAGGCTCTGTGTGAGCGTGTAGGCAACGTGGTACTGAATGTTACGGAAAGGAATGACCTAGACGTGAACGATGGCTCAGACTGGGCTACAGGCTACGCTGTGCAGGTTAACGCTGATAGATATGAATATGATGTCGGCGGCATGGGTACAGGTCTGAAGCGACAGGTGAATGAGGCTCTGGCTGGGACTAAGATTCACGTCAGTCTGTTCAATGGTGCGGAAAGCCCAGATCACCCTGATGCCATATACCAACCATCAGAGGCGGCGAACATAAAAGACCAGAAGACCAACAAACAGGTGTTCAGGAACATGCGGGCACAATGCTACGCCAGCCTCAGAGATAGGATATACAACACCTACCGGGCTGTAGTTCATGGTGAGATGAAGGACGTAGAAGACCTGATTAGCTTTAGTTCTAATTGTGAACACTTGGGCAAGCTGCGTTCTGAGTTATGCCGGATGCCCATCAAGCCGAACGGCTCTGGACTTGTCGAATTGTATACCAAGGCAGATATGCGTAAAATATTCAAGGTGTCAAGCCCCAACCTTGGGGACTGTGTTATGATGACCGAACGAAAACACGTTGTAGCTGCTCAGGATGTTGACGTAAGCGGCTTGTACATTCCGACAGTGAACCACTGGTGAGAGCATGAAAGAACACGCGGATATTCTGTTAGATTTCAGTAAAGCGTATA
>JAYNJA010000197.1:757-1129 GCA_038109705.1 Thalassolituus sp.
CAGAGTACGACAAGCGTGCTCAGGTGATTCAAGATATTAAGTTTGCTTTCATCCCAGGTGAGCAATGGCAAGGCTCAGACCTTGAGCAATGGGCGAATAAGCCGAAGCCAGAGAACAACAAGCTGTTTAAAAATGTTATGGGTTTGGTCGGTCGGTTTCAGGAAGCGGAGTTCGGCGCTCGGATTTCAGCGGCAAGTGATGAGGCGACAGAGAAAGACGCGGAGCTACTTCAGTCCAGGTGGCGCAATGACTTCAACTCATCTGATGGCTCTGATGCCTGTAACGTAGCAGCTAAAGAAGCTTTCTTTGGTGGCTTCGGTGCAATCAAGGCGTGCGCGAAATACGAAGACGATGAAGACCCGGATGAAGAGT
>JAYNJA010000197.1:1139-5407 GCA_038109705.1 Thalassolituus sp.
TTTGAGCCGGTCATGGGTGCGGCGTCCAGTGTGTTCTTCAATGTCGGATCAATGCGCGAAGACAAGCAAGATGCCAAGCAGTGCTGGCAGGTGATGCGCGTAAACCGTGAAGATATGGAGGAAAAGTACGGTAAGACGTTTACTCCTTTCACGGGCGGCAAGATTAGCTCACTCTATGACCTTGATTGCGGCTCTGTTGGCGGTTCCAAAGATACCTATGTGGCTCACTACTACGAAGTAGTCGAGAAAACCATTGTAGAGTTTAACTTAGACGACGGAACTCAGATTCGCCGCGAAGGACGTAGATACTTCGGGCAGGATGGATCACGGATTGATAAGGAAGACTTCGGTTTACTGCTTGAGCTTTACGACTACACAGAAAAGCGCCGCACTGTTAAAGGCGTTGAGTATGCCCTGGTCACTGGTGACGGCTACCTTGAAAATCCGCGTCTGACTCCGTTCAAGTCCATTCCTGTTGTTCCAATGTACGGCTACCACATCGTAATTAACGGGATTGAATACTACTGTGGCGAGGTGTGCCGACAGAAGGATAATCAGCGCTTCCTGAACCAGGGTTTCGGTGCCTTAATGGAGATTGTCTCAGAGCCTCAGACCACCAAGCCAGAGTACGCACCGGAGCAGATACAGCGACACGCTCAGGCTAGGGCGGAGCAGACCGTGAAGAACTTCCCGTTCTTGATGGCCGACCCAATCCGAGACCAGAACGGTAACCCTATTCACTTCGGCCCTACCGCCTTGCACCAGCCGCCTCAGATTGGTTCTGGCTTAGCCTGTGCGATTCAATTCCTTAATCAGAACATTGCAGAGCAGTCAGGCAACGGACAGGCAACACTACCGAGCAACACTAGCGCCGCAGCGGTTCAGCAGATCAATGAACGCACTGATGATGCATTCCTGCCATTGTTCACCAATGCAACGGCAACCATTCGTTGTTTGTGCAAGGTTTGGATACCGGCGGCCCAGAAGCTGTATTTCACCAATCAGCGTAACATTCGCATTCAACTTGAAGATGGCTCATACAAATCAGAAGTCACACTCCAAGAAGAATACCGTCCTGACGTGGGATACGGCCCATACAAAAACGCAGCGCGCGGACGCTATGATGTGTCAGTAAAGCAGGGTGAAAGCTACCGGACTAAGAAGGAAGCGGACAGAACGGCGGCCCTTGAGTTATTGCAATACACTCCAGCGGAAACCCCGCTAGGTCAGATGATTGTGATGAGTGCGATACAGGCGACTACTGGCGAAGGCATGTCAGACGCTCGCACAATGGCTAGATTCATGCAGATTCAAAGCATCGTTCAATCGTCTATGCCTCTACTAATGGCTGGCTTTCCACCTGAGAAAGTCGGGCTGGTTGACGAAGAAGAGCAAATGATTGCTCAGGTTATGATTCAGCAGATGGTTCAGGCGTCTCAACAGCCTAACCCGCAGGCTCAACTTGCAGCCGCTGAAAGTCAGGCTCGCATCATGGAAGGGCAAGCCGACCTGATTGATAAAGAGGTCGATAGGTTCAACGCTGAGACGAAACGCTTTGAAGCCATGACCAAGGCTCAGAAGGCAGGCTTTGACGCTGGAAAGATAGCGGCAGAAACGGAAGGTCAGCAGCTAAAGAACGCCAGCGAGTTCGGCAATCTAGTATCAGGAAACTTCACGGGGCGCTAAGCCCCTTTTCTTCGCTTGTCAAATAGCAATTTGCAATAAACCCTAACTTTCTTATAAACTCTAGCTATGGATTCATAACCCTTAGTTATGCTTCTACGTTCACACTCAAGCGGAGCAAAAATTATGAGTGATTCTGGTTTTATTACTGAAGCTGAAGATGAGATTGTTCGACCTGATGACGTTGTGGCGACTGATTCAGAGGATACCGAAGCCGCGCCACTGGCAGAGGATACAGAGCAAGATGAGTTTGAAGTGACGGTAGACGCCGACCAGCAAGAAGAAGGCGAAAAAGACGGTAAAGACTTTGACTCTTACGGCATGGCATTAGCCAAGGCCGAAAAGGTGAAAAAAGAGCGAGAGAAGCGCAAGGCTGCTGAACGGAAGGCGCAAGAGTTACAGGAACGGCTAGACCGTCTTGAATCTCAAGTGTCTGAAGTATCCGCTGGGCCTAAACCTAATGCTGACGACTTCTACGGAGACCCTGAAGGATACGTTAAGGCGTTGAATGAATGGGAAGCCAAGAAGAAACCGAAGCCGCAGGAAGCGAAGCAAAGCAATCAAGCTGTGCCGGATGTTCCTAGTGAGATTCTGGCGTTTCAGTACGAGAGTGAGGAAAAAATGCGCTCTCAGTACAAAGCATATGACCAGAAGCAGGATGCGCTTAGAGCAAAAATGACAGCTGGTGGGGTAGTAAACACTGATGCTGCCATGGCTGAACTCGCTGATATGTGTATCGGTATGGATGGCGTTGATTATGCCACTGCCATTATCGGTCTGAATGAAGTCCCAGGCGCTCTTGATTCCGTTCTTCGGGCGGCAAGGTCGGGCAGCCAGGGTCTTGTTCGTAAGCACATTAAAGAAGCCGCTAAAAAGGTCAAAATCGCACGCCGTCAAAAAATTGAAACAAAACCGGAACCAACGGTTGCCAGCACAGGTGGTGTTGATACTGCCCAGGCAAGGCTCGATGTCCTCAGAAAGAAGTGGGTTGAGAACCCACGGGACAAAGATGCTTCGGCAGCCTATTTTTCAGCTAAACGTGAGGTGAACTCTAATGGCTAATGATGTATTGCAAGATAAGATGACCACGCTATTCGAGCAGGTTCTCGATGGCACAGAAAACAAAATGCAGCTCACTAAGTCTCTTCAGACTTTCGATATGAGCGACCTTGAGGGCCAGCGCTCTGACGATACCATGTATATTCCGCAGGAAATCATGGTTGACGGCGGCGAAGGCATCGAGACCGATGATAGCGATGTTGAAGATATTATTCAGCGCGTTGTTCCGGTGTCTCGCACAAAGGCAGTTCATGCTGTTGTTGATATTACGACCAAGCAGCTCCGTGATGAAATGTTCATGGCGAAGACTGTTGCGGCAATGTCTCGCACACTGGCCAACCGTGCCGACCGTTACGCTTACGGTCAGATGCACACTGGCGCGTCGATGGTTTCCACTTCGGCGGGTGAAATCTCAATCAACGATATCACGGCGATTGATAACAAGTTCGATATGCGCGGATACTCTGCGTATGAGCGTAAAGCCTTCTATAGTCCTACTGACTACGAAAGCCTGACTGACGCATTCGCTGGCAAAACATACAGCGATAAGCGCACCACCGACGCCATTGAGCGATCAATGTTACAGCCTATCGTTGGTCGTTTCGAGTCGTACAAAGCTGACTACAATGTTAGCTTTGCGGCTGCTTCTGTCACCACTGGTATCACAGTAACTGCGAATACGTCGCACACGCCGTCCACCTACACTGATTCTTCTGAAACTGTGTACAAAGACAACCGCGTTGGCACTATCGCGCTTTCCGGGCTGACTCCGGGCGACCTTAAGGTTGGTGACAAGTTCACTATTGCCGGCGTTAACGCCCTGAATGAAGAACCTGGAATCAAAGAAGATACCGGCCAGCTTCAGGAATTCACTATTCGAACTATTGAAACTGATGGTTCTGTTTACGGCATTTCACCACAGATCGTCATTACCGGCCCTTACCGAAACTGTACCGATCAGGCAGCAGCGGCGGCTGATGTTACAATCTTAAACACCGCTAACAGTCAGCCTTCTATGTTCTTCCTGCCAGAGTCTACCGTTATCATTCCGGGCAACCTGCCAGCAACTGACGACGGAATCACAGTTGCTCAGGCTACTACCGCTAACGGACTGCCGATGCGTCTCACCAAGCAGTATTATCAGGGTAGCGAGAAGCTGCGTCTGAAGATGCTGCTTTACTTTGATGTGTCTGTGGTTCAGCCGCAAATGATTAACCTGCACCTTTCTGGTCAGTCTTAATCGGACAAAGGGGTCGTTAATTCGGCCCCTTTTTATTTATCCAGAGGTTTCTATGATTCACGTTTATAAAGCTGGCGGCGGCTGGGTTACTCCGGACGGTATCGAGTACACAGTCAAAGCGATCAATCCGCAAGACAAGAAAGACTATCTGGCTAAGGGCTGGGTTGCTAGTAAATCAGAAGTCGTTACTGATGTTGAAGAAGCCGGTGTTGACGGCGGTAGATATGAACGGGAGCTGCGTGATAAAATTAAACGATTGGGCGGAAAGCCTGGTGGACGCGCAAAA
>JAYNJA010000198.1:0-5372 GCA_038109705.1 Thalassolituus sp.
GCCGGCACCAAGAGTCGAACTCGGGACCTACTGATTACAAGTCAGTTGCTCTACCGACTGAGCTATACCGGCTAAGTGGGCGGAGATATTACTGATGGACCCGGCACTCGTCAACCGTTTTTTTACATTTTTATCAGAGACTTATCCGGCGCGATTTAAGGCAGCACCAATGTCATAAAAATGTCACAATACAGGTCAGGTAAAAGCCATAAACTAGGGGCCCGCGATGAGCGGTGGATTTATTCTTGTAGTCGACGATGAGTCAGCAATCTGCGATCTCATCTGTACCAGCCTGGAGATGGCCGGTTATAAAACCCGCAAGGCAGCCAATGGTCAGATCGCGTTACAGATGATCGTTAACGAACAACCGGATCTGGTCTTACTGGACTGGATGATGCCGATGTTGTCAGGCATAGAACTGACAGCCCGGCTGAAACGGGAAGAACGTACATCAGATATTCCCGTGATTCTGCTGACTGCCCGTGCCGATGAAGACGATAAAGTCAAAGGCTTCGAAAGTGGTGCCGATGACTACATCGTTAAACCCTTCTCGCCACGTGAGCTGGTTGCCCGGGTCAAGGCGGTACTGCGACGCACCACGCCGGCAGCCCAACAGGGAGGCCTGACGGTGAATGGACTGGTCTGCAACCCTGACGAGCAGCAGTGCCGTATTAATGGTACGCCGCTGAGCATGGGCCCGAAAGAATACCGCTTACTGGAATTCTTTATGAAACACCCGAACCGGGTATACAGCCGCGACCAGCTGTTAGATCGCGTCTGGGGTGGCAACGTCTACATTGATGAACGCACAGTTGATGTGCACATCCGCCGTTTACGCAAAGCATTAACGATAGATAACCACGAACGTCTGATACAAACCGTGCGCGGTAGTGGCTATCGTTTCTCTACTGACGACTGATCTGAGGTAACACAGTTGTATAAGGGTGCTTTCCAGCGCGAAATTCTCCGGGTATCTGTCATCAGCGGTGCAGGTTTAGCTGCCGGCTGGTCGTTAGACTATCCCCTGTATGGATTAATTGCGGGCCTTGTGGTCTCTCAGATATTCAGCATCCGTAATGCCGATGTTCTGTATAAGTGGAGCTACCGCATGGGGCCGCCACCACAGGATAGCGGCCTGACAGGCTATGCTGCGGACCGCATGATCCGACGTGAGAAGTCATTGAAAAACCGCCTGTTAAATCAGGCAAAAATGCTGCAGCGTTATAATCAGGGAATCGAAGCACTGAAAGACGGTGTTGTTATCCTCGACAGCGCCGGGCATATCAGCACATTTAATGGTGCCGCAACCCGTATGCTGCGACTGCGCAAAGATGATAGTGGGCAGCACATCACTCACCTGATCCGCTCCCCTCATTTTGTCCGCTATTTTAACGCCGCCGATTACAGTGAGCCTCTGCAATTTGAGCAACGTTCCATCGCTCTGCAGGTGCAGATCACAGAATTCGGTGTCGATCAGAAAATCATGCTGATCCGGGATATCACCGAGCGTAAACGTGTTGAGACTATGCGCCAGAATTTTATCGCTGACGTATCCCATGAATTACGCACACCGCTCACCGTAATTAATGGCTACCTGGAAATGTTCAGTGACATGGATATTCCGGCACCTATGGTAAAAGCCATGCAGCAGATGAGCAGCCAGTCAGTGCGCATGACTAATCTGGTAAACGATCTGATTGAGCTGTCGAAACTTGAAAGCGCCAGCTCAGAGCGTAACGGCAGTACCTTCGATCTACATGAACTCTGCAGCCAGATCGCCAGTGAAATGAAAGGCTATCGCGAAACTGCCGATGTTGTTATCGAGGCCACAGGCCCGGTTAACATCGAAGGTTTCCGTGACGAAATGCACTCGGCACTGACCAACCTGGTCACCAATGCCATTAAGTACGGCGATGGAACCCGCGTAGATGTCCGCATCCGCGTGTCTGATCGGGGTGCACAGGTCTACGTCAAAGACAAAGGGCCGGGCATTGCGCCAGAGCATCTCAGCCGTATTACTGAGCGTTTTTACCGGGTGGATGAATCCCGCGACTCTCAGACCGGTGGTTCAGGGCTGGGCCTGGCAATAGTAAAACACGCACTGGAACACCACGACTCGGAACTTGAAATTGAATCAGTACTCGGCAAAGGCAGCACCTTCTCCTTCCTGATTCCACAATTCCGTCTGAAGTAAACTATCGGAGCAGCTTGATGCCTAAAACGCTTATCTCGCTGTTCCTGAAGTCTTCTATATCTGTTCTCTCTGTGCTTTCCACCCAGCTGGCAAGCGCCGAAACCACCCTGGTTGCTGTTGCATCTAATTTTATCCAGCCGGCACAGGCACTGGTCGATGCATTTAATAGCGAAAGAAAAACGCAACACGGGCATCAGGCCCGACTGGTATCAGGATCGTCTGGCAAACTTTATGCGCAGATTATTCATGGCGCTCCCTACGACCTGTTTTTTTCTGCCGACCAGATTAAGCCTCAGCAACTGAGCGACAAAGGTTTAGCGGTAGATAACTCCCAGTACACATACGCCTCGGGTTTGCTGGTATTCGCGGTACGTGTGCCTGATAGCACGGAAGGCTCAACCCAAAGTGCCGAACAATACTTACGCGAAGGCGACTTTCAACGACTGGCGATCGCCAATCCGGATCTTGCACCTTATGGCCTGGCTGCAACTGAAGTGCTACAACGACTGGCTCTGGATAAATCCTACCGTTTGATCACTGCGGAGAATATTAACCAGTGCTGGCATTTTATTCAGACGGGCAATGCCGATGCCGGCTTTGTCGCTTTATCACAACTCAGTCACGCGCCGGATAACAGCGAACTCAGGTACTGGCAGATTCCCGAAGACTGGTATTCACCAATAAATCAGGATGCCGTTTTACTGAAGCGGGCTGTCGACAACCCTGCGGCACAGGCATTCTGGCAGTTTATGCAAAGTAAAAACGCACGGGATATTATTCATAGCTACGGCTATCGGTTACCCTGATAGCCAACTGTCCGATGCCTGGAGCCTAACGTCATGTCGTTCAGCAATGATGATATCAATACTATTCTGCTGACCTTAAAGCTGGCTGCCTGCGTTACTGTTATTCTGCTACTGATTTCAACCCCTCTGGCACTCTGGCTCGCCCGCACCGAAAATCGTTTTGCGGGAGTAATAAATACCTTAGTCGCCATGCCGCTGATCCTGCCGCCCAGCGTCATTGGTTTTTACATGCTTATCGCCATGGGACCTGATGGTTTTATAGGTGAGATAACTCAGGCTCTGGGACTTGGCCTGCTGCCGTTTACCTTTTCAGGGCTCGTCGTTGCCTCTGTAATCTATTCACTACCTTTTGTGGTTCAACCAATACAGAATGCTCTGCAAGCTGCTGGAACACGTCCTCAGGAGGTCGCTGCTACTTTAGGCGCTGGCCCGATCGATACCTTCTTCCGCATTACGCTACCGCTGGCCCGGCCGGGATTTTTTACGGCAGCGATATTAGGGTTTACTCACACCATTGGTGAATTTGGTGTCGTACTTATGATCGGAGGGAATATTCCCGACGAAACCCGTCTGATTTCTGTACAGATTTACGACCATGTCGAAGCACTGAACTATGAGCAGGCGCACTCTCTATCTCTGCTAATGGTCATTTTCTCTTTTACCACCCTATTGCTGCTGTACAGCCTGCGTAGCGGTCGTGTCGGTTATAAGGTGATGTCATGACCGACAGACATGGTCTGGAACTCAACCTTAAATTACAGCGAAAGGGATTTACGCTCGATGTTGAGCTGAGACTTCCGGATCGTGGCATTACCGTAATAACCGGGCCATCGGGCAGCGGCAAAACCACCCTGCTGCGCTGTATTGCCGGGTTAGAGAAAGCTCAGGGTAACGTGCGTTTCAACGATGCAATCTGGCAGGACAAAAAAAAGTTTTTACCGACTTATAAGCGCAAAACCGCCTATGTTTTTCAGGAAGCCAGCTTATTCCCACATATGTCGGTAAAAGAAAATCTCGAGTTTGCTGTAGATCGCTCACAGGGCCGGATGGCTGCCAGGAAACTGAAAGATATCGTTAAGCTGCTGGATATTGATCATGTATTTCTGAGTGAGCCGCACAAATTATCCGGTGGCGAACGCCAGCGCGTCGCAATCGCACGAGCCTTACTTAATATGCCCGATGTATTACTGATGGATGAGCCCTTGGCCTCCATCGACGACCAGCGTAAACAGGAAATTCTGAGTTACCTGGAGCTGGTTAAAGAATACGTTTACTTCCCGGTGATCTACGTCACCCATTCAGTGAATGAAGCTGCGCGCCTGGCAGATACCATTGTTGTTATCGATAAAGGCTCTGTCGTCGCACAGGCTCCTGTCGAAGAGGCATTTTCAGATCCGGATTTCCCACTGCCCTTTAACGATCAGCTGGGTGTTGCCTTTGATGCCACCATTGATCAATACAGCAGCAAGTGGGCATTGTCGTTGGTTCGCTGGGGTAGTGATTGCGCTGTCTGGTTGATGGCAGGACGTCATCGTCCTGGAGAGCAAGTACGGGTACGGATACTGGCGAGAGATATCAGCCTTACCCGGATTACCATACCTGACAGCAGTATTCAGAACACCATTGCCTGCACCATTAAAGAGATACGCAAAGACAGCGATATTTCCATGGCTCTTGTCACACTGGATGCCGGCGGCAAAACATTGCTCGCCCGCATTACGCGCCGCTCTGTCGACCAGCTAAATCTGGTACCGGGCGAATCCATCTGGGCACAGATTAAGACAGCGTCTTTAGCCTGATAAAGCAGGCCTAAAAAACGTGTCTAAAAAACAGGCATAAAAAAGCCCGCGTAATGCGGGCTCCTTTATATCGGTCTGAATCAGGCCAATAATCAGAACTTGAATTCTGCGCCTGCACCGAAGATCTGTTCGCCAGAACCATCAACGTCAGTTTCTGCATCGCTTACGTAGCCGAACAGTTTAGCGTTTTTAGCCAGCTTGTAGTCCAGACCCAGAGCGATCTGAGTAGCGCCTTCAGATTTGATATCAGAAGAGCCATACTGAGCTTTCAGAGTGGTAGCTGAACCGGTTTTAACCGCTGCAGACACCATCATGCCGTCAGTAGTTTCGCCATCATTGTCCTGAGATTCCCACAGGGCACCCAGAGATACACCGCTTTCCAGATTGATCTGGCCAGTCACACGAGCAACAGTAATATCACCGCGGAAGTCGTAAGCAACGGCTGCGTATACAGCGTCCTTAGAGAAAACTGCAGAAACAGACTGGCTGTTTGCTGTGTCAGCCGCTTCACTGTTGATGTGGTCGATAGTCAGCACCAGGCCGCTCAGGCTTGGAGACTGGTAACGAACGATG
>JAYNJA010000199.1:0-5319 GCA_038109705.1 Thalassolituus sp.
GGTTATGAGTCTGCAACCCGGGCGAACCTGGCGCTGGGTCAGGTCAAAGAAGACGGCGCAGTGAAATATAAAACCGTCGTAGCGTATGAAGAAACCAATGGTTCGATGGATGAAATCGACTTTGGCAAAGTTATCCGTCTGCACGCGTTTGATTACGACCAGCCTCCGCAGAGTGTAACGACAACACACTTTAATGACATTGGTGATGTTGATCTGCCGACCTTCAGTGACCCTGAGCGTATTGGCTGTGTGATCAGCGACCCTGCCAAAAATGGTCGTCGTGTTCGCTTTGTTACCAATACCAGTAACAGCAGCGTTGCTGACACAGGAGCGAAAATCACTCTGCTCTGGAAAGAAGGCGCGTACGACGAAGGTGGCCCTTCTGATGTCGTAACCCGCACGGGATATATCGATAGCGCAGATGCAGCGTCGACAGGACTTCGACCCGCCGATATGGAACCTGCTGTGGATGAAAATTGCACCTACAGCCTGAGCGAAGAGGAACGGGAGAATCTCGATACACTCGCAGATTATATTACTAACGATATTGCCGCGAATTTAAGTCATGAGTCACCAGCCGCGACCGCTGATAGCTACAGTGTTACGGATCTGCAGATTGATACTGAGTTGAATACGCTGGAAGATGCCCGCGCGCACCGTGGTGCAATTCGTGGCGATACCATCTTTCTTGGATATACCTACACCGCGGATTCTGCGTTGGCCAAATACACTGACATGGCTAACTACAATTTCTACATCCGCCGCAGCTTCGATGGCGGTCGTACCTGGTCGGATGCTTTCAACATCACCCGTATTGATGACACCACCGTCAATGTTAAAGAGCCTCGAATAGTCGCCTCGCCGGCCAGCGAAAGTACCTGTAATGAAGGCGATACATGGGAAAGCAACGATGCTTGCCAGAATCCTGACGCATTCATTGTTGCCTGGGGGACCGAGAGTAACGTGTACGATCAATTGGGTGGAGCCAAAGACCTCGACCTGTATGTAACAGGCACACTGAACTCAGGTGAAAGCTATCTTCCTGTTGCTTTGCTCGCAGGAAACCCAACGGATCTGAATAATCCGGATGACGACGAAGAAATGGAATCACAGTTACGGACTAACCCCGCGGGCTCTGCTTTATACGCGGTGTATAACGGTACACTTGTTGATCCGGACGATTCCGCAATTACTGATACGCATGCCTGGTTTGTAGCGGGTGCAGCAATGAACCTTGATGACGAAGCGCAGCAGGCAGTAAGCGCCCAGTATTCGGATGGCGCCTCAGTAGATTCGGATAATGCGGGTAGTACGACGCCTCTGATGATCGCGCTCGCTGGCCTGTTAGGTTTAGTGCGTCGTCGTCGCTAAGACTATCGGCCTCTTATACTTATTGCCCCGCACCTGCGGGGCTTTTTGTTTGCATTGTTTGTTAACGGGAGTAGGTTGCCTCAGCTGCAATCGTTGGCTCTGGCGAGCCAAAGCATCTCAAATCCGGAGATAACCCTTTCGTGGGGTTGTTATAACTATATAGTTATTCTTTAATGGCGCGCTTCGGGCAGGGGCAGCTTCACCTCTGTTGATCGGGATTGATGAAGTATCTTCAAAGGAATAACTGCAATGTTCAGACTCACCGTCCTTTTTGCTACCCGCTACCCTAAGCCTGTTGTCTGGGCGTCGGTGATCATCACGCTACTCTTCTGCCTGGCGCTGCCCATGGTGCATGTCGATACCGACCCCGAGAACATGCTGCCAGAAGATAATCCGGGGCGTGTTTACCACAACGAGATCAAACAGGAGATGGCCCTGTACGATCTCTTGGTTGTGGCGATGACACTGGATGATCAGGCGTCAGACAAGGGTGTCTTCACTCCAGAGTCACTGCAACACATGCAGACCCTGATGAACTATGCGGCAACCCTTGAGGGCGTGATCAGCCACGAGATTCTTGCGCCATATAACGTCGATGCCATTGAACCGGCAGGGCTGGGCACTATCCGTTTTCAGCGAATAATGCCAACGGTACCGTATGACCAGGCCGGAGCAGACCGCGTACGTCAACGCATCGTTGATAACCCATTCCTCTGGGAAACCGTGATCTCGACCGATAAGCAGTCACTGGCGGTTTATATTCCGATCGAAAAGAAAGAATACTCCTGGCGTATCTCTAATCAGCTCAAAGATAAAATTGCTGAAATAGACGGAACCGAGACCTACCACATCACTGGGCTGCCAGTCGCTGAAGACACTTTCGGTGTTGAAATGTTTATCCAGATGGCAATCTCTGCGCCGTTGGCGATGCTCTTAGTCGGCGCGCTGATCTGGTACTTCGTGCGCTCAATGGCTCTGACAGTCGCCGCGCTTCTGGTCGCAATGCTCTCAGTGATGACCACCATGGGAGCGTTTGTGGCGACTGGCAATACGCTGCACATTATGTCGTCCATGATTCCGATTTTTATCATGCCGATTGCCGTATTAGATGCGGTACATATTCTTTCCCAGTTTTATGACCGCTACCGCGGTGACAGAGAAGAAGCACTGGTCGCAGTAATGAAAGACCTATGGAAACCTATGTTGTTTACTACGCTGACGACTTCCGTCGGCTTTATTTCTCTGTTGCTGGCACCGATTCCACCGGTGCAGGTGTTTGGTTTATTTACCGGTATTGGCGTATTACTGGCGTGGTTGCTGAGCATGACCTTCCTGCCAGCTTATATCTGCCTGATGTCTGAGAAAAAACTTCAGAGCTTTGGCTCAGCGAATGTGAATCAGGTAAGCCCAGAAGATGATCGTCTGGCCCGTTTTTTACAGAGCGTACGCGAGCAGGGTTGGCGTTTCGGCAAGTTGGTATTGCTGGTGGGCGTGCTACTTGTTGGCGGTGCTTATTGGGGGGTTACCCAACTGCAGGTGAATGACAACCCAGTAAAATGGTTTGAAGCAGATCATCCGATCCGCGAGGC
Organism: Thalassolituus sp.; assembly: GCA_038109705.1. GTDB lineage: Bacteria > Pseudomonadota > Gammaproteobacteria > Pseudomonadales > Oceanobacteraceae > Thalassolituus. Next base: position 2,961 of record JAYNJA010000199.1, read on the forward strand.
CGATACCTTTATCAGTGAGCATTTTGGCGGCAGCTACAACGTCTATCTGACCTTTTATCAGCCGTTTACTCAAGGTGATGTAGATGGCGTTAAAGACAGATTGAGATCCGAATTTTCTGCCTTCGAAGAGCAGGGCAACAGCCTGATTGCCTTGATGGAAAGTAACGATGAACTGACCTCACCTGTCGAGCTGATTCATGTATTACGCGCAGAGGTAAACCGACACCTCACCGGAGATACAGACTCGCCAGATGCAGGTGAACCAGAGTTCGAGCTGGAAGAAGAACCCGATTTCGAAATGATGGATGACGACAGCGTTTCAGAAGAGGCTGAATACAGTAACTGGCGGGCCCTCGACAACGTGCTCGAAGCGCAACTGAATCAGTACCAGATCATGAAATTACCGGCCATGCTTAACTGGCTTGCTGGCCTTGAGATAGTGCTGGAGAAAGAAGTACAGGGCGGCAAGGTCTACGGTATTCCAACGCTGATCCGCAAAGTGAATAAAGAACTGCACGATGGTGAGGTGAGCTATTCACGTATTCCGGATACCCGCAGTCAGGTGATGGAAACCTACGTCAGTTTCCAGAACTCCCACGATCTCAATCGCCTCTGGCATATGGTCACTCCAGACTACACCAGTACCACGTTAATGCTGCAATTAAAGTCCGGTGACAACCAGGACGTAGCGGCGGTCGTGCAGGCGCTTGAACAATGGATGGCAGAAAATCCGGCACCTGTCTCAGTGAAATACGGCTGGTCAGGTCTCGCTTATATCAACGTCATCTGGCAGGAAGAAATGGTTACGGGCATGGTCGATGCGTTGCTTGGCAGTGGCGTATTTGTCTTTGTGATGATGATTTTCCTGTTCCGTAATCTCTGGTGGGCGGCGGTGTCTATGATTCCGCTGAGCCTGTCGATTCTGGTGATATATGGTGCACTCGGTGTTCTGGGTAAAGACTACGATATGCCTGTCGCGGTGCTGTCAGCATTGGCGCTGGGACTTTCTGTCGATTTTGCGATTCACTTCATTACCCATCTGCGCGAATACGCTGCAAATAACTCTCCGGCAGAGGCTATGCGCAAAGTGTTTGGTGAACCTGCCCGGGCGATTTACCGTAACGCGGTGGTTATTACCCTTGGCTTTACCCCGTTACTTGTTGCGCCGCTGGTGCCGTATCAGACCGTTGGTTACCTGATGATGGCTATTATGCTGGTCAGCTCGGTCGCTTCGTTTTATCTGTTCCCTGCGTTGATATCTCAGGTCTGGATCAGTGCGCTGCTGTTTGGTCGCAAGCCTGCGCCAGATGCCGATGAAACCCCTGCTAAAACCAAACACGCTGCTTAACTGAGACCTATTATGAAAAACTTTATTTCAACATTTTTAATTACTGCCGGTGTGCTTGCGAGTGGATTCTCAACTGCGGCTGAATCTCCGGCAGAAGAAAGTAATATCACAGGCCTTGAAGTTATGACCAAAGCCAATCACCGGGCCTATTATTCAGGCGGTGATCGCACAACTTCCGGTCACGTTGTCGTACAGGAAAAAAACGGGACCATACGTAAACGCGCTACCCAAATGATCCGTCTTGATAACGAAGTCGGCGGTGAGCAGAGCTACTTTGTGTACTTTAAAGAACCCACCGATTTAGAGCGCACTACCTTCCTGGTGCACAAGCATCCGGGCGCGGACGACGAACGTTGGTTATACCTTCCAGAACTCGATATCGTCCGTCGTATCGAAGCCGGTGATAAACGTACTCATTTTGTCGGTACCGACCTGTTTTATGAAGATGTATCCGGCCGTCATATCAAAGCCGATACCCACGAACTGATCAGCGAAAGCGAAAAATACTGGGTAGTGCGTAGCATCCCGGTCAATGCCGACGAAGTTGAATTCTCTTCGTATGAAACCTGGGTGCATAAAGCCACCGAGCTTGCGGTAAAAATCGAATACAAAGATAAAAACGATAAACTTTATCGTCGCTTCAGCGTGAAAAAAATGCGCGTAATCGATGGTATTCCTACTCCGATGAAAATCGTCCTCGAAGATCTGAATACTGGCAGCGTGACGACTCAGAACTGCCTTGAAGTGGAATATGGCCGTAATCTGGCGTCAGACCTTTTCGCCGAGCGTTCACTGCGTAACCCTCCACTGAAAACTATGACCCTGGTTGAGTAAAAGTAGAGCAAGGACTGAGTATGAAAAAGCTAGTATTAGCGGCAGCGATCAGTGTACTGACTCTTCCAATTGCGTACGCTGAAGACATGATGGATTTCGAAGCAAAGGGTTTTGAAGAGCCGAATTTCGAAGAACCTGATTTTGAAGTCGAAGAACCGGTCGAGTCATTAGTGGTCG
>JAYNJA010000200.1:0-5264 GCA_038109705.1 Thalassolituus sp.
GCCTACGCCAATATCGCGTTGCAACCAGCAACTCCGTACAAACTACGCATCGGCATCGAAAGCGGTTACGCCACGCTCGAAGTCAACGATGAGCAGATCATCCAACAACCACTGTATCTGGCGCAGAACAACTGGTGTACCAGCGGCCTGTTAATGACATTTATGTGGGGTGGCCCGGCATACGATCCGATTCACTGGGCACCTAAAAATCAGAGTTTTACCGTTTCTGGGGTGGTACTCAATGCGTATTAAACCACGGTTGTTAGTATTCAGTCTCATCCTGCTGGCACAAAGCTCATTTGCGGGTACCGTCATACTTAAAGCCGATGACTTTGGTCGAGGAGGTGGCTGGTATCGGTTTCTGCTGTATTCAGTAAACAACAACATTCCGGTGAATGTCGGGATTATTGCTGACGACCTCACCAACGAACGCAAAAGTAAAACCGCCGATCTGATCAAGCGCATGGCACCCTATGGTCAGCAATTTTCGTTTTTCTACCATGGTCATAATCACAATTGCGACGAAACCAGCAGTATCTTCCTGACCGGCAGCGAAGCCTATCAATGGCAGATACTGAACAGCGACCTGCGTACCTTACAAAAAGCCGGAATAACCCCCAGCGCCTTTGGGGGGCCATGTAATCACGGTAACGAACACACAGCTGCCGCGCTTGAAAGCAACGGCTTTACACAATGGCTATTGTCATACGTTGCGACCGAAGGTTTCACCGGCGAAGTACTTACACACCGCGTTGATCTCGAAAGCGCACCTGGCAAAACCGACATCTGCAACTTCCTGAAAGAATTAGACGCCCTCGCTGACGACGCCGACGACACCATCGTCGTGCAGTTTCATCCGGGTTTGTGGAAAACCGAAGACATGGAGAGCTTTGAACGAGCAACAGCCGCGTTAGAACGCAAAGGCTGGAGCTACAGGTTACTTAAGTGAGCATCAGCCGCAAACTGATCATCCTGCAGATGATCATAAAAAACTGGTTTGTCCGCCTGGGCGGGGCGGTCTTCTTTATTTTTCTGGCGCGCCAACTCGAGATGGACGCCCTTGGCCTGGTGTCGCTATATGTGCTGATCTTCAACGCAGGCGAACTGCTGGTCGAAAACGGCGTTTCTGACGCACTCGCCAGTAACCGCATTAAAACTGAACGTTTTTGTATAAACGTCGCAGCGGCTATTGCTACCGGCGTATCGGCGATTGCTGCAACCAGCTGGTGGTTGTCGTCGTATCTTCAAACCAGCCTGCCGGGCTATGCCGTTGTCATATTTGTTGTGTATTGCTATCTGTCGGCATATTCCTTTGCCATGCAAGGCGTACTGCGCCGCGAATCGCGGTTTGGCGTACTGGCAAAACGCTCGGCTTACGCCGTAACAGCGGCGTTTGTTATTGCAGTCGGATATTTCATCTACAACCCAGGTGCCGACGCCATGCTCTGCTATTTCGGCGTATCGGTACTCACCTCGGTAGGATTACTGCTGGGCGAACATCGCAAGCTCGCACAACAAAGCAAACTCAACGCTGATGGCGCGCACCACGAAGAAAACCCTGGCTATGCCCTGAAACAGGTAGGCCGATTCTTCAGCTTCAAACTCAGTAGTTTTATCTCCGGGCGCAGCCTCGAACTGTTTGTCTTTATAAAATTCGGCCCAGTTGGGCTCGCCGCACTCGTTGTTGGTTCACGCATCTACAACGTATTTGGGTACTTTATTAAAAGCGTACTGCACGACTACATCTTCGACATCAACAACGATCGTCACGGTACAACCGACGCAGACCGCCATGCAGCGACCCAGCAGACCGTACTGGTCGCCACCATGATTGCCGCGCCTGTTTTCCTTGGCTGTGCAGCCGTAGCCGAACCCCTGCTGACCTTACTGGTCGGGGCTGATAAAGCCGCCGCGGCCGACGGCTTTCTGCAGATATTCTGTGTATTGGGGCTGGTCGAAGTGATTCAGTTCATCTTATTTGCCCGCATCCTGTCGTCGACCGACAGCCTGATCCCAGTGCTGTTTCAACTGGTACGTGCATCCCTGTTACTTGGCGTATTTACATTCGCAGGCACGCTTGCGCTGGCTGAATACGTAACGCTATCCGTTATGTTGTCTGGGGCGGTACCGGTATTATTTATTCTTTTCAGCCTGGTGCGTCGTCGTGCGCTCTCGCGGGATAACCTCGTCGCGTTTGCTATGTACCTGCTCGCCGCCGGATTGATGTATGCCGTTGTGACAGGGGCAGAGCGTTATCTGTCAGAGCTGAATATCATCACCGGGCTGAGCGCAGGGTATCTGATAGCCTTAGTCGCGGGCATGGTGCTGGGCGTCTTCGTATACCCACTCGCCAATCTGATACTTAACCGCCGGGATTTCGTAGCGCGCCTGCGCGTTCTTCTGAACAGGAAGCCGCGGCCAATATGATTACCATCCCAAAAACTTACCCGCTGGCATTTGTTGCCATCATCACCATGGTTTTTATGTCGATGGACCTGGGGCGTAACTTTGATATCCCAGGGGCCAACCAGATCGAAAAAGGCCTGGTCATGCTATGGGGCATTACCGCCATGATGCTTGGACGCATAAACTGGCCGGGCGTGCTCGGCTTTGTTGCGGTAACTACCGTCATTTTTATCTCAGCACTGCTGACCGATTACGAATACTTTGACCCCCGTACGTCCATCATGTCGTACACCCAGATCATCGCCATATTGTTCTTTTTTCTGGTGATCCTCGACGACCGCTACATGCTCTTGTGCATCAAAGTGATCTCGTTGGCGGCGGTGATTGCACTGCTCGTTGGCCTACTGTTTATGGTGGCAGGGTATCGAGAGCTGTTTAAAGCCGAATTCGCCACCGGTGTGCCACGCTTTGGCGGCAGCACGATTCCGGCATTTATGGCTGGGCTATCAATTATGTCGTCGCTGACGTCGCTGTACCTCTGGCTGCGCTACGACAAACGCTATATGTACCTGTTTGCCGTATCGTACCTGTGCCTTATGCTGACCCTGGGGCGAATGGCAATCCTGATTGGTACCATACTGTGCTACATGCGCTTTATTACCTACTCGGGTATCAGCAAGAAGACCAAGGCTGATGTCACCGTCGCACTTTTCTTTTTAGGGCTGATTGGCCTTGCGGCGATTGCTCCGGTCATGCTCGAACGTATCGAAAACTCAGGTCTCAGCGGGCGCGATATCCTCTGGGAATTTGTTCTGTATATGATCAGCCGCTATCCGGATTTTGGTATCGGCTTTGGGCATCAGTTCCTTAGTACACCGCAAGACATCATCAACATGACGGCATCATGGTCGGCGCATAACGAATACCTGCGCATCGCGCTTGAGGTAGGCATCGTTCCGTCTTTCTTCTTCTTTATCTTTATGTTCCTGACCTTTTTATCGCCGATGCTGTACTTCAAACGGTTCGACTTCTTTTACGTCAGTGCCGTGGTGCTGTTCTTTCTTTCGTGCGCCACCGACAACACGATTTCCAGCCCTTATATGTTTTTGTATCTCGTCAGTGCGTACTACATCTACGCCCTCGAAATGCGCAAAGAACGGAGTGTCTATTCATGAAAGAAATCCTGCTGTTACCGCTCTACATCTACCGCACAATCTTGCTTTGGCTGGCCGGTTCCATGCCCGATGTGCGTTTTTTCAACTATGGGCGTTGGGTCATCTACAAATACATACTTGGCTTAAAAATGGGCCACAAATGCATGTTTATTGGCCATTTAGACGTACCGGTAGATGGCTTCAAAAACCTCACCATTGGCGATGTTACCTACTTTAATACGGGGGTCAGGGTCGATTGTCGTGGTGCGCCGATCAGTTTTGGTGATCGTGTGCTTGTTGGCTCATACACCAGCTTTGATACCGGCGGCCACACCCTTGAAGTAAACGAACACGGTGTGCGGCCACGCATCTGCAAACCCATCGTCGTTGAAGACGAAGTCTGGTTTGGTGCCAACGTATCCGTATTGCAGGGGGTAACCATAGGCCGGGGCAGCGTAATCGCGGCAGGCTCAGTGGTAACTAAAGACGTACCACCGCACACCATTGTGGGTGGTATACCGGCAAAAGTGATCAAAAAGCTCGAAAAGGCAGATAAAGAATAACCATGGCCCACATCGCATTTGTAACAGGTTACCCACGCTCTGGTACTACCATGCTAGCGACCATGCTGGCCCGGCATGCCAATATCTGCACCATGGGTGAAACCCACTTCTTTCTAAGTACCAACTTCAGGCCATTGCGAAAACACACGCACACCTGGTGGAATCACTTTATTAACCACAACCGTCGCTTTCAGATTATCGACTTCCGCCTGCCTGATAACGGCAGTGCCGAACTGCTCAATGCAGCGCAGTACTTCAGTCGCTACGCCGACGCTTACTGCCAGACCAAAAACGCCGACTGGTTTATCGAAAAATCACCCACCCACGTTGACGTACTGCCCAGCATCCGCAAAGCCTACCCAGATGCGCCGATCATCCATATAGTACGTGACGTGCGCGACACCACGGCGTCTATGCTCAATGCAAGCTGGGCGCACAACTCGCCGCTTAAGCACATAAGCGAATGGAAGGCAGCCTTGCGCCGGGTAAAGCGATACTCTGCAAAGCCGGGAATGAACATACTGCATGTGCGCTATGAAGACCTGCTCACCAACCCCGAAGCAGAGCTGACGCGCATCCTTAAACATATTGACCCAACTCTGGCCTACAGCGACAGCCTGCTCAGCGACACCACCTCAACAGATGCTATCCCTGAGTACGAAAAAGCCTGGAAACAAAAAGCTGGCGAAAAACCCGATGCCAGCCGCATCTTCGCCTGGAAAACAACGCCAGAGGCATGGCACAACCTGGCCGCCCTCGCCAACAGCGAACTCGGCGAGTGGGGCTATGAGTTGCAACCTACGGAACGTAGCGTAGATACTGGCCAGAAAATTGGCCTCACTGACAAGCTAAAAGCAAAGATATACACCAACGCCCTTTACCGTAACTTCCGGGTATACGTAAAAAGCCGTACCCTCTATGACCTGTAATGTCCTACTAGCAAACAAAGCCAGCCCATGGGAATAACCGAACTGACACGCGCCATCCGCGCTGACATACGCGCCAACATCTACGTCAAGAGCATGGTCGTGCTCGTGATGTACCGCATTGCGCACTACTTTTTCAGCAAAGGCACGGTGGGCAAAGTGATTGGCGCACCGGTGATCGTGCTCTATCACTTCATCAGCGCCTGGATACTCGG
>JAYNJA010000201.1:0-4945 GCA_038109705.1 Thalassolituus sp.
CGGCAAGATCATAAGCAACCACGGGCAAGCCTGCAGCCATTGCTTCAAGCGTGACCAGGCCAAATGTTTCTGTCTGACTCGGCATCATAAAAATATCCGCCGATGCATAACAGCGCGACAGCTCAAGCCCGGTTTTTACACCGGTAAATACAACCTCAGGAAAACGCTCTTTCAGGCTGGCTGCCAATGGGCCATCACCAACCACAACCACACGCACAGCTGCGCCAGCAGCCTGTGCCTGCTCTGCCGCAATCAATGCCGTTCTGATATTTTTTTCCGCCGCCAAGCGACCAACATACAGAAGCACACGTTCACCGGCCTTCACGCCCCATTCCACTCGCAATGAAGCACTTCGATGCTGAGGGTTAAAACGCTCGCAATCTACACCGTGTGGTAACCACTCCACTCTCTCGATACCAGCGCTGGTTAATTCCTCAACCATTGCACGCGACGGAACAAGCGTTGCGCCAGTACGATTATGAAAACGACGCATCCAGGCCATGACCGCACTGCGAATCCAGCCCAGACCATAGTAGCCACTATAGCGGTGAAAGTTAGTATGGAAGGCACTGATCACCGGAATACCCAGCTCACGCGCTAGAGACACGGCAGACGCACCCAATAAGCCTTCCGTCGCGACATAGACCGCATCCGGCGGATCCTTACGCCAAAGCTTTTTCATACGCTGACGCGCAGGCAGACCCAGCTGCAGGTCGGGATACTGAGGAATAGTGACGCCCTTCACCCAGACTTCATTCGCGGGCTGAGCAAATTCTGTACGCGGCGAGGTGCGCACAATGGATACCCGATACAGGTTCGGGTTCAGGTGTGAGATAAGGTGCCGCAAAGAATTTGCGACACCATTAACTTCAGGAAGATACGTCTCAGTAACAATACAGAGATGACGACTGCACAAGGGACGACTGATCATGAAAAATCCGGCAAACCACTTAATCTGAATGCAGTTTGCCGGGTAATCAATGACAGTTTAATTACGCCTCTTGTTTAATTACGCGCCTGGATAAAAGCGCAGAGTTTCAGCGATTACGCTTCTTCTCCGACCTCACCCAGCTTAGACAGACGATAGCGCAGCTGACGTGGCGTCAGGCCCAGCACTTTCGCAGCCATGGTTTTATTACCATTGCACTTGTCGATCGCAGCGTGGATATCATCCAGTTCGTTTTCCTGAACGCGCTGATATGGACGTGCGTAGAGGGTTTTAAAGTTTGGTACAACCTGAGTCGCCAGAATTGTAGCAATCTGAGCACCAACAAAACGGACGATCGCCAGATCCAGTTCAGCGACATTCTGGCCGCGCAGATCAAGCACCATCACAGCCATAACTGACTGGCGGATAACCAGCGGTACCAACAGGCAACGCAATGATCCTGCCAGGCTCTCAAGCTGCGGATCAAAGTGTTCCGGACGCTCGCTGTTTTCTTGGATGGTCAGCCATTCACGGCTCTCAAACTGACGACACAGTGCGTGCTGTACAGCAAAGCTGTATACGCCGTTACTGATGCCCGTCGAGCAGAACTGCGCTTTAAAACGACTTGGGGAATCCGGCACTGCTACAGATACGTTGCTCAGACCCGTCACTTTCGTAGCAAGCATCAGCAGCTGCTGAACGGCCTCCTCGTCGTGGTAACGACTCTCAAGAATCTGCGCAACATCATTCATCCACGCAGTGGAAGATGAATCAGTGGCGGAATTTTTACGGTATTCCTGAATATCTGCGATCTTATACATAGGCTGCTCCTCCTGAATGCTTATGCCGTCGCAAAACCCATACCAGCTTGTAAAAAGTCGCCAGGGAATACGGAAAAAATATCTCCATCGCGTCTGGAAGCGGGTTGCAAAGGCCCTGCTACGGCTGGGGCTGAGCCTAACCCGTTGACGATGAAAGAATTTTTTCACCTTTATGACAGTTACGAAAATGGGTCGATGTTTTTTCGCCTGTTTCAGGCGCCCGGGCATATCCTACGCCTACGCATCATAAAAAAGCAAAGGGAGCGTTAAACGCTCCCCTTTAGTGCAATATATAGTGAAAAAATATCTTACAGGTGTCAGGCAAGTTCCGGATCATCGTCAGGCAGATAAGTTTTCTTTAACCACTTAGAAAACCCTTCGGCCGCATCATGCAGAGTAAAGATCCCAGCGAGACGCTCTTTTTTCATAATAAGCACAGCGTTGATATCGTCATTGACCATCTGATCAAGAACGACATCCAGGCGCGTGTGCAGATCCACCACGGGAACATTTCGACGACACATATCTCCCGCCGTAAGATCACCGATCTCACTGGCCGGATGGCCCGGACTACGAGCAAGCTCGATATCAGATCGGGACAATAAACCTGTGACCTCGTGGTTTTTCATCACAGGTAGATGGTGACACCCCTGCTTAGACATACACTCAGCTGCCTCAGCCAGACTGGTATCTTCGTCTACATGAGCAGGAAATGCCGTCATCAATTCAGTGATGGTTGGCATATGTCGCATAGTCGGCTCCTCAGACGCCAATGCGTCCCAGCGTATCAGTAATCTGACGAAGTATAGCCGATAATGCGGGATGCTCCTGTTCGAAGCGGATGACCTGCTCCTGAACGGCATCACTCAGGTCTGAAAAGTCGGTCGTGCCTTCAATACCAGAAATATCGTCAGCAATCTTCAGGAGCAATTCGTGGGATTCCTGATCCAGGTCCGGGCTGTCCTTCAGGGCCTCATGCAGGGCTTTCAGTTGTTCTTTGATTTCCTGTTGCGGCATAACGCTCTCCTGCTGTTACTAGTGCTGTTGTTACTATCGTTACTATCGCTTTGATTAACAATCAGTCTAACGCCAGTTCGCGGGAATCACACCTGCCCAGATCAGTAAAGTGCGTGAAAACAGAACCCCATACCACTGTTAACAGCAAGTTCTTCCATCACGTGACGAAGCGCCTGATCGCCCACATACAGCATGCATAGAAATTTCAGCGCGTCACCACGGATCGTAGGCAAAGCTTTCTGCAGCACATTTAACATACTGCTGGCATTTCCCGACACCGGCATCCAGATCGCCTGTTCTCCACTATGATCTGCAGCGAAGTCAGTGAGTTCACGAATATTGTCCGAAAGTTCTTTATTCGGATCGATGTACACAAGGTACAAGGGAAGCGTCATGCTGCGATTCTGTCGATCAAGCGTATGCAAATCGACAGGCAGCAACGAATCAACAAGTTCATCAAGGTGGGGGTCTGGCTCTGAACCCTTGTGCACTGTTTCTGCGCCAGAGGCTCGTTTTAGGCTCACCTGACGACCATTTAAAGTGCAACGGACGCGTGGTAGAGACGGCACAGATGGATAAGAAGCACCATTTTCTACGTGTGATAACCCGGTATATGTGGACATGACCGCCCTCCTGAAGGAAATGAATCGTAATGACTCCTTTAACTATCAGGAAGACACTCAAGGTCTGTGCCACATCGGGACAAAGGGACAAAATGCGCCGGAAAATAAAAATCACGACGCTAAAAGTCAGATATCGAGAACGCTCGTCAAAACAACCTTAATCACGTAACCAAGCATGCCAACACCGAGACCAATAAGAAGGATCATAGTGCCAAACTTACCTGCACCAGAGCGACGGCCGAGATCGATGATGATAAAAAACATAAAGGCGATCAGTACTCCGATACCGAGAGTCATACCGATCTGTTCCAACATAGCTGTGTCCATCAGGCATTCCAGACATTAGTTGTAAGGGGGTCATATGGTACTGAATATGCTACGTAAACAACAGCAACCACGGCAGGAGTGGACTTTTTTTTGTCATCCGAATGTGAGTATCATTGGGGTAATCGTCTCACCACGAGCGACAGCCTTAGAAAACTGCCTCACATAAGAAATGGCAGGCCATAAAAATAACATTGGGGATAACAATTATGCGCTTGATCGCAATAGCACTGATGCTGTTCAGTGTTGCCTTCGCCGCTGAGGGAAAGGAACTTCCAAAAAAAACCTTCTGTATCTTTGATCCGGTAGGTGCCAACGGTCCGATTTTTACCCGTATGCAGGATTTCCGAACTGCGGCGCTGGCCTGGGGTATTGAAGCAGAACTCAAAGCCTACACCAACGAAGCCGTGGCTCTTGCTGATTTTCAGTCAGGCGTCTGCGACGGCTCACTGGTCACAGGTACCCGCATTCGTCCGTTCAACGTATTCACAGGCAGCCTCGAAGCCGTGGGCGGCTTAACCAGCTACCAACAGCTGCGTGAACTTATCGCCATGCTGGCGCGCCCACAGGCAGCCAAATACATGAATGATGGCCGTTATGAAGTTGCCGGTATTATTCCGGGGGGCTCTGTTTACGTATTCGTGCGCGACCGCGCAATCGATTCTGTAGAAGCAGCAGCCGGGCGTAAAGTTGCCACTCTGGACTACGACATGGCTTCGAAGAAGGTCGTAGAACATATTGGTGCAACGATGGTTCCGGCAACGGTTGCTACCTTCGCTCCACGCTTTAACAATGGTGACGTCGATATCGCCTATGCACCCGCCGTGGCTTATGAACCCTTTGAAATGTACAAAGGCCTGGGGGAAGAAGGAGGCATTTACCGCTTCTCATTCGCTCAGATGAACTTTCAGCTGATAACTTACAAAGATCGCCTGCCTGCGGAATTCGGCCAGATGAGTCGCTAATAATTCGCCATCCAATTATATCTGTGCATGGAACACATGCTGACCGCTGAACGCGGTATTCCGGATCAATACTGGATTGATCTGCCAGACGAGCAGGAACTCGAGTACCTCGATATGCTTGCCGGTATCCGCGATGAGCTCTCATCGCAGGGGGTCTACGACTCACAGATGATGAAACTGATGAAAAAGCTGCGTTGTCGTGCAAACCCAATGCACCACGAGTGCGCCTCGGACCTGCTGTTCTGAGTAATGGCCGCCGATTTTGAT
>JAYNJA010000201.1:4955-5248 GCA_038109705.1 Thalassolituus sp.
ACACCATCATCGGCGGCGGCGTTATCGGCCTGGCCTGTGCACGACAGCTGGCACAGACAGGCTCAGTCCTTCTGGTCGAGCGCCACGGCCTGTTCGGCAGTGAAACAAGCAGTCGCAACAGCGAAGTCATTCATGCCGGTCTGTATTACCCCTCGGGTTCCCTGAAAGAACGTCTGTGCATCCGTGGGCGCGAACTACTCTACGCCTACTGTGAAAACAACGATGTACCACACCAACGCATTGGTAAGTTGATCGTTGCTCCAGACAAGAACCACCCAAAGTTGATGGCACTT
>JAYNJA010000202.1:0-3840 GCA_038109705.1 Thalassolituus sp.
CTGCGTTTGCTGTCGCTCAGGATGCAGGTACCGTCGGGTCTGAACTGGGCCGTTTGTTCCGCCAGACATTCTCTATCGCCAAGCGCGTCCGCACAGATACTGCAATCGGCCAGAACCCCGTGTCCGTAGCTTTCGCTGCAGTGCGTATGGCTCAGCATATTTTTGCTGATATGAAAAACAGCCGTGCATTACTTATCGGTGCTGGTGAGACGATTGAGCTGGTTGCGCGACACTTGCGTCAGGCTGGCGTTCAGCATATGACCCTCGCCAACCGAACCCTTGCCCGCGCGCAGAATCTTGCACAGGAATTCCACGCTGAAGCCGTACTGCTGGAAGATATTCCTCAGGTATTGGCCGATGCCGACATCGTAATTTCTTCGACCGCCAGCCCTTTGCCAATTCTGGGTAAAGGCATGGTGGAAAAGGCTCTGAAGAAGCGCCGCCATAAGCCGATGTTTATGGTTGATATTGCTGTTCCGCGGGACATCGAAGAGGAAGTCGGTGATTTGTCGGATGTGTACCTGTATACCGTCGATGATCTGCGCGACATCATCGAAGAGAACGTGCGTTCCCGTGAAGACGCAGCGCGTCAGGCTGAAGAGTTGATTGAGGCTGGCGTTGAGCACTTTATGCGCGAACTGAAAGCATTGGACGCGGTCAGCACTCTGACTGAACTGCGTACCAGTGTTGAGAAACTGCGTGATGAGCAGTTGGATAAAGCTCTGCGTCAGCTGCAGAACGGTGCTGACCCTGAAAAAGTGCTGAGAACTTTTGCGCACACCTTCGGCAACAAAGTGCTGCATAAACCTATGACGGCATTGCGCCGCGCTGGCTCCGAAGGCCGCCTTGATGTTCTCGATTGGAGTCGGGAAATGTTTGATCTGGATAATTCTTCCGAATGAAATCGTCTATTTTGCAAAAACTCGAAAGCCTGCGAGACCGCTATGAAGAAGTAGGCCATTTGCTGTCTGACCCAGAGGTAATTGGCAACCAGGATAAATTTCGCACACTGTCTAAAGAGTATGCAGAGCTTGAGGAAGTTGCGCAGACGTATTCGGAATATGAACAGGCGCAGTCGGATAAAGAGGAAGCTGAAACTCTCGCCGCTGACAGTGACCCGGATATGCGTGAAATGGGCCAGGAAGAATTGGCCGCTGCTAAAGTGCGGATTACTGAATTAGAAAGTCAGATTGAAATTCTGCTACTGCCGAAAGACCCGGATGATAGCCGTAACGTGATTGTCGAAATCCGCGCTGGAACAGGCGGTGACGAAGCAGCGATTTTTGCCGGTGATCTCTATCGCATGTATACCCGCTTTGCCGAAACTCAGAGCTGGCGTACAGAAATGTTGAGTGCGAATGAAGGTGAACACGGTGGCTTCAAAGAAGTGATCGTGCGTATTTCCGGCACGGACGTATATTCCCGCCTTAAGTTTGAGTCTGGAGCGCATCGCGTGCAGCGAGTTCCGGAAACAGAAAGCCAGGGGCGTATTCACACGTCAGCCTGTACCGTGGCTGTGATGCCGGAAGTCGCAGACGAAGCCGAAATCGACATTAATAAAAATGATCTGCGCGTTGATACCTTCCGCGCATCCGGTGCCGGTGGTCAGCACGTTAACAAAACTGACTCTGCAATCCGTGTTACCCACCTGCCAACCGGGTTGGTTGTTGAATGTCAGGATGAGCGGTCACAGCATAAAAACCGCGCGAAAGCGATGGCGTTACTGGCTACCCGTTTGCGTGATGCACAGCGCAGTGCGGCTCATGCCGAACAGGCTGCAACCCGTAAGAGTCTTGTCGGCTCCGGGGATCGTTCCGAGCGTATCCGCACCTACAACTATCCTCAGGGGCGGGTGACAGATCACCGTATCAACCTGACACTCTACAAGCTGGAAGAAATCGTTCAGGGGGATCTTGCTCCGGTACTTGATCCTCTGCTGCAGGAGCATCAGGCTAATCTGCTTGCCGAGATGGCATCACAGTGAGCATAACCGTCGGTGACTGGCTCAATCATGCCCGTGTGGCTTTGATTGAAAGTGAGTCGCCGCGGGCGGACAGCGAATTGCTGCTGATGCATGTTCTGCAGGTGAATCGCGCCTGGCTGTATACCTGGCCAGATAAACCACTAACGGCAGAGCAGGTCTCTTTTCTGGATCAGCTGCTGAAACGCCGGATTCAAGGCGAGCCGGTTGCCTATCTGACTGGGTTCAGGGAATTCTGGTCATTGCCCTTAGAAGTCGCTCCGACAACTCTGATTCCACGCCCGGATACTGAGACCCTGATCGAATGGGTGTTAGAACTCGATTTGACTGCTCAGAGCCGTGCGGTGGATCTTGGCACTGGCACCGGGGCCATCGCCTTAGCGCTGGCTTCTGAATACCCAACGTGGAACATAGAAGCGGTTGAATTTAATGCCGACGCGGCAGCGCTTGCGCGACGTAATTCGGGTCGTCTTTCATTGCCAGTGACAGTGCATCAGGGGAGCTGGTTTGCGCCTCTGAGTGGACGGTTTGATCTCATTGTCTCCAACCCGCCTTATATCGACCCGACCGATCATCATCTGGATGAAGGTGATGTGCGTTTTGAGCCACGCTCTGCGTTAGTCGCGGATAATCTGGGGCTGGCTGACCTGCAGCATATAATTGATGTAGCCCCGGAGTATCTGAATACGGGAGCCTGGCTGTTGCTGGAGCATGGCTATGATCAGGCTCAGCAGGTTTGCGAGTATTTACGTCAGCGCGGTTTTACCGATGTTGAAAACCGGGTCGATCTTGGCGGACAGCCTCGTATCAGTGGCGGTCGCTGGGGCTGAACCAATCTTTTGGCGGAGGTAAGAAATGAAAGACGAACAGCTACTCCGTTATAGCCGGCATATTCTGTTACCTCAGGTGGACATCGAGGGGCAGCAGGCGATCTGTAATGCTCACGTGATGATTATTGGCCTGGGTGGCCTGGGTTCCCCCGTTGCTCTGTATCTTGCTGCCGCCGGGGTAGGGACCTTGACTCTGGTGGATGACGATATTGTTGAGGAATCTAATCTGCAGCGTCAGATTGCGCATTCGATAGAGTCCGTCGGTCAGCCTAAGGTTGTGTCTGCTGCACGGGAATGCATGGTATTGAACCCGGACATTATTCTTCATGCCGAGACCATGCGGGCAGATAAAACCTGGCTGATGAATCACGTAAAAGGTGTCAGCCTGATTGTCGATTGCAGCGACAATGCTGAAGTTCGTTACGCCATTAATGATGCCTGCCTGGCGCATCGCACTCCCTGGGTATCCGGGGCCGCGATCGCTTTTTCCGGGCAGGTGGCTGTATTTGATCCGCGGCAAGACGATGCGCCTTGTTACCGTTGCCTGTATCCAGCACTGTCAGACGAAGCCATGACCTGTGCGGAAAGTGGAATACTCTCGCCAGTCACCGGCGTTGTCGGTGCTTTGCAGGCAACAGAAGCTCTGCGTCTGCTCGTTGGCTTTGGCCAATCTCAGCAGGGCGTACTACAGACCTGGGATGCCCTAAGTAACGACTGGCGACGTTGGAAGATTACTCCGCATAACGAGTGTATTTGTCGTAAATCGAGCTAATCGTTTTACACATTTTGCGCCTGTTTTTTCTTATTTGCGGCCACTTTGCCCGTTTGTTGATCATATACCTTATTCCTGTATGGTTATTTTCGGAATATAGAGTAGTCTGGGGGTAATAATTAAATCACCGGAGGGAATCTCATGGCGCGCGTTATCATTTTGGGAGCAGGCACCGGCGGCATGGCCGGGTCGTATGAAATTCGTGAACTGTTAGGCAAAGAACATCAGGTTACGGTAATTAACGAGCGGGAAGACTT
>JAYNJA010000202.1:3850-5239 GCA_038109705.1 Thalassolituus sp.
GATACGAGTTTTCCGATACGCCCTTACCTGGAGAAGAAGGGTATCGAATTTATTGCCAAGGCCGTGACCAAACTTGATCCGGATAACAACGAATTAACCCTCTCCGACGGTTCCACCGAAAAGTACGATTATCTGGTGATTGCTACCGGGCCGAAGCTTAACTTTGCTGCCATCGAAGGTGCTGGCCCGCACGGCGGCTATACCCAGTCGATCTGTGCACTTGATCATGCAGAAACCTGTTTCGACGATGTGAAAGCGCTGGCAGCAGAGCCAGGTCATGTGATTGTTGGCGCCATGCCGGGCGCATCCTGCTTTGGTCCTGCGTATGAATACGCATTCATCCTCGATAAAGAACTGCGTAACCGCAAAGTTCGCGACAAAATCCCGATGACTTATGTGACCAGTGAGCCGTATATCGGCCACCTGGGCTTAGGGGGCGTCGGTGATTCTAAGTCCATGCTTGAGAGTGAAATGCGTAACCGCCACATCAAATGGATTACCAACGCCAAGGTAACCAAAGTTGGCGATGGTGTTATGTATGTTGAAGAGCTGAATGAAGACGGCTCGCTGAAAAAAGAACACGAGCTGCCATTTAAGCATTCAATGATGTTGCCATCGTTCGCGGGTGTTGATCCGGTGGCAGCGGTTGAAGGGCTATGTAATCCAAAAGGTTTCGTACTGATCGACGAGCATCAGCGTAATCCTAAGTGGAGCAACATTTACTCGGCAGGTGTATGTGTTGCGATTCCTCCGGTTGAAGATACGCCTGTACCGACCGGTACTCCAAAGACGGGCTATATGATCGAGTCTATGATGACGGCGATCGCGCATAACCTGAAGGCGGATCTTGAAGGCGGCGTGGCAGATGCGAAAGGCAGCTGGAGTGCGATCTGTCTGGCGGACATGGGGGATACCGGTGCCGCATTTGTGGCGATTCCGCAGATTCCGCCAAGAAACGTTACCTGGTTTAAGAAGGGGAAGTGGGTACATCTGGCGAAAATCGCTTTCGAGAAATACTTCCTGCACAAAATGAAGAGCGGTTCAACGGAACCTGTCTTTGAGAAATATACGCTTAAAGCGCTGGGGATTAATCGTCTGAAAGATTAATGCAGAGCTGAAGTACAGAGCATGAATGAAAAAGCCCCGGTGTCCGGGGCTTTCTTATGTCTGGCGAGCCGTTGTCGCCGCTGAATTTACTCTTCGCCAAAAAGCGCGCAGTCGATCAGGTCACACAGACAGTGAATTACGACCAGGTGTACTTCCTGAATGCGGGCGGTGACGTCGGACGGTACACGAATTTCTACGTCTTCAGCAGTCAGTAGCGACGCCATATGACCACCGTCTTTACCGGTGAGTGCAACGACGACCATATCGCGTTCGTGTGCAGCC
>JAYNJA010000203.1:0-5227 GCA_038109705.1 Thalassolituus sp.
GGATCAGGGCATCACGCCGGAAAAGGGGATCGGAAGGGGCCTGCCCCTTGCAGAAAAAACAAGGGCTTGGCGGCAGCCAAAGCCCCCTCCCACCGAAGGTGGCCACCGATGTATAATGCCCGCCTCGAAACCTCAGACCACAGGCCCATCTCATGTCGATAGACGCACTCGTCGAAAACCTCATCCGCCCTGAAATCCGCGCATTACAGGCCTACCACGTCGGTAACGCCAGCGGCATGATCAAGCTCGATGCGATGGAGAATCCATTCCAGTGGCCTGAGGCGATGAAGACCGAGTGGCAGACTTTGTTAGCTGACTGCGCGCTGAACCGTTATCCGCATCCTGTCGCGCCAGAGGTAGTTGCCGGTCTGCGTGAGGTAATGGAGGTGCCAGAGCAATACGGCATTCTGCTGGGTAACGGTTCTGACGAGATTATTCAGCTGCTGACTATGGCGGTGGCTAAGCCGGGTGCTTGTGTGATGGCGCCAGAGCCGGGCTTTGTGATGTACAAGATGATTTCAACTTTCGTCGGTACCGATTACGTTGGTGTCCCGCTGAAATCCGATTTCTCGCTGGATCGCGACGCTATGCTTGCGGTGATCGCCGAGAAAAATCCGGCGCTGATTTTCCTGGCTCAGCCGAATAACCCGACGGGTAATTTATGGGCAGAAGAGGATCTGGCGGCGATCATCGAGGCGTCGAATGGTCTGGTGGTTCTGGACGAAGCGTATCTGCCGTTCTCGAGCCGTAATCACCTGAGCTGGCTCGACCGCTACGACAATGTGGTGGTGATGCGCACGCTGTCTAAGGTGGGTCTTGCTGGGCTGCGTCTGGGCATGTTGTTTGGCCGCACCGAGTGGCTGAACGAGATTGATAAAATTCGTATGCCGTACAACATCAACGTACTGACACAGGCGTCTGCGGCGTTTGCGCTGAAGCACTACAACGTACTGATGGAACAGTGTGCTGTGCTGCGTGATGAGCGTGCTCAGATGATGGAAAAACTGGTAGCAATGGGCTTTGAGGTTTATCCGTCTCAGGCGAATTTTGTTCTGGCCAGAAAAGAAAATGCCAAAGGTATTTTCGAAGCACTTAAGCAGGAAAAGATTCTGATTAAATGTCTGGATGGTGGTCATCCACTGCTGACCGAGTGCCTGCGTTTTACCGTGGGTGCACCCAACGAGAATGCAGCTCTGTTCAGCGCGCTTGAGAAAATCCTGAAGTAATATTTGCTCGGGTTTTTAGTCGTAAAAAAGCCGGATTACTCCGGCTTTTTTTGTTCCCTCAGCCCTGCGTAGGCTTTGGTCGATTTACGTTCCCCTCGACGAAGATAGTCGATGGTGATGGCATCGCCCGGTCGTAGTTCTGCAATCCGGTTCATGGCTTCGCGGGCATTGGTCGTCGCCTGACCATTAATGGTCAGAATAATATCGCCAGCACCAAGGCCGGCTTGTTCTGCAGGGCCTTTCGGAAATACGCCGGTAACTAACAGGCCGGTCAGTGCCTTTGGCAGACGCAAAGAATCCAGTAGCTCTGGCGTGGCTTCCTGCACCTCAATACCGAGCCAGCCTCGTATGGTCGAACCATAACGGGCAATGTCGCTCATCGTACGATGGGCAGTCGCTGCCGGAATAGCAAAGCCAATGCCTTCGCTACCGCCCGATTGAGTGAAAATAGCGGTATTGATGCCCACAAGTTCACCATAGGCGTTAATTAATGCACCACCTGAATTTCCCGGATTGATAGCGGCGTCCGTCTGAATATAGTCTTCATATGTATTAAGGCCGACACGGTTGCGATCGGTGGCGGAGATAATCCCCATGGTGACGGTCTGGCCGACACCAAATGGATTGCCGATGGCGAGTACGACATCACCGACGGATACGCGCTCGCTATTGGCCAGTGTGGCTGCAACTACTGGGACGATGTCAATTTTCAGTACAGCAAGATCGGATTCCGGATCTGTACCTACGATGGTTGCATCGGCATCCCGCCCGTCGTGAAGAGTGACAATGATTTCGTCAGCGCCTTCAATAACGTGGTAGTTGGTGATGATATGCCCTTCGTGGGAAAGAATAACGCCGGAGCCGAGACTGCTTTGCATACGTTCGCTGGGCTCTGGGCTGTTATTAAAAAAGCGCTTGAACGCAGGATCATTAAGCAACGGATTGGTCCGGCGCTGAACTTTCTTGCGCGTATATATATTGACGACCGCAGGCGCAGCCTGTTCTACCGCATCAGAATAACTGACGGGGCCAATCATGCCGCTATGAGAGCCATGAACATGATGCGTTACTGTATCTGTATTGCTATCGGCGAAGGCGTCTGGTGTCGTTGAATAGAAGGCTTCCTGAGCTTCCGGATAAATCCATTCTGGGGCATATAACAGTATGGTCGTGGCTATAAGCGCACCGACCGCTGCCGGTAAAATAAACCGCAATGCAAACTCCTGCGACGGTGACATTTGTCAGGGCTCCGCAATCTCTCTAAGATCTGGTCATGGTACAAAGTTTTGGAAGGCGCGACTATGGCGGTCTCACGTAAAGAGCTTATCTCTCATCTTAATCATCTGCTTCAGGCCGGTAAAATCCGCGATTATTGCCCAAATGGATTACAGGTCGCCGGAGCGGAAGTTATCAGTAATGTGGTGACTGGCGTGACGGCAAGTCAGGCCTTAATCGAAGCTGCGATTGAACGCGGAGCGGATACGATTCTGGTTCATCATGGCTACTTCTGGAAAGGCGAAGATGAGCGTATCACCGGGATTAAGAAAGAGCGCCTGAAAGCGTTGCTAGTGAATGATATCAACCTGATCGCCTACCACCTGCCGCTGGATATGCACCCGGTGTACGGCAATAACATTCAGTTGGCGGATATGCTGGGTCTGCAGGTGGATGGGCCGCTGGATGAAAATGATCTGTCAGTGCCGGGAAATATTGGTCGTTTACCGCGCCCGATGAGTGGTGGTGAGTTTTCAGCCTGGTTGGGTGAGTGCCTGCAGCGAGAACCACTGCATATTGGCGAAGCAAACGATACGATCGAGACTATTGCCTGGTGTACTGGTGGTGCGCAGGGCTACCTGCAGAAGGCGGTTGATGCTGGTGTGGATGCTTTCCTGACCGGCGAGATCAATGAGCCGGCGGTTCATCTGGCTCGTGAAACCGGCACCCATTTTTTCAGTGCCGGGCACCATGCGACAGAGCGCTATGGTGCGAAAGCCTTGGGTGAATATCTGGCGGAAGAATTTTCGCTCGATGTCGAGTTTATAGATATCGATAACCCGGTCTGATCTCAGAGAGCCGACGTTGTTATAAAGTAATTAAAGAGTTGTTAAAAAAAAACGGGCGACAATTTCGCCCGTTTTTTATTGAGTTTATTGGTTACGACTTACGCAGTTTCTGAATCAGCGTGACATGAAGAAGAACTGCAATGCCGGCGAGAATACCGGTAACCAGATTGGTAATCATAGCTGTCATCATCTCCGCGGCTGGAAGCCCCAGATAGGATGCATTCTGAGAGACCTCATGCACCAGATGTTCAACTGGGGCAATATGATGAGCCAGAATGCCGCCTCCCACTAAGAACATAGCCAGAGTGCCGACTACCGAGAGTAGTTTCATTAACCGTGGTGCCAGCCCTAGCAGGAAACGCCCGCTGAGTTCTTTAGCTTTTGCCATCGAACCCCGTGCGTTTTCAGTCAGCCACAGGCCAACATCGTCCAGTTTCACAATGGCAGCAACAATGCCGTATACGCCGAAGGTAAACAGCAATGCGAGTATAGACAGAGCGATAATCTGGGTCGGCAGGGCTGCTTCAGACATACTGCCTAATGAAATTACGATGATTTCCGCCGAGAGAATAAAGTCGGTGCGGATCGCCCCCTTAATTTTCTCTTTTTCAAAGGCGACCATATCTACTGCAGGGTCGGCAATAGCTTCACTCAGTGCGGGTTCAACTTCGTCATGATGCAGAAACTTATGGGCGAGCTTTTCCACACCCTCAAAGCACAGATAAGCGCCACCAACCATCAAAAGCCAGACAATCGCCTGGGGAATGAAAGCGCTGATCAGTAATGCTGCAGGTACCAGAATCAACTTGTTCAGTAGCGACCCTTTGGTAACCGCCCAGACTACGGGGAGTTCACGCTCGGCACGAATGCCGGTGACCTGTTGGGCGTTCAGGGCAAGGTCATCGCCCAGTACACCACTGGTTTTTTTCGCGGCAACTTTAGACATCGCGGCAACGTCGTCGAGAACCGTGGCTATGTCATCAAGTAATGCGAGCAAGCTGCCTGCGGCCATTTGCGTACTCCTGTAAAGCTATAAGTGTTGTCTGAACAAACAGTTGTTGAGGGCATTGTAATGCAGGCAGGCCAGTAATGCCCGCCGTGCCTGTGTAACTAACGATTGTTCCGTCATCTGGTTAATGTTTTTGCGATTTATGACCTTACATTCTGCTCTCTGAATCAGTATCGTCCGCGTCTCTTTCTGATAGATGTGTTGTTGTAATCTATGCCCGGTTCACTCCGCTCCCTCTTGTCAGTGCCTGCTTTTGCGATGGCAGTGCTTATTACTTGTTGTTCTTTAGCAGCTAAGGCTGAGACACCTGCCAGTCAATTGCGTGCAGAGGGAAACTGGTACGGCTACTGGGGATGGAACCGCGCGCGGTATGCCGACAGTGACATTCGCTTCCATGGCGATGACCATGACTTCACGCTTTATGATGTAAAAGCCAAAGACAAGCCAACCGAAGTGACCGCAGAAACCATCGTCAGTCGCTACCTGAACCCATTGCAGTTAACAATTCCTCAGTACAACTGGCGGGTAGGGTACTTTGTCAGTGATTTATGGTCGGTATCGCTGGGTTTTGATCATATGAAATACGTTATGGTGCAGGACCAGACGGTGGATATGACCGGCACAATCGACCGCGAAGGTTTTGTCGACAGCGATCCTTCACGGCAGGAAAAAGTGCTGAGTGATGATTTTCTCGCTTATGAACACACCGATGGCTTTAACCTGATTTCACTGGAGACCGAAGGCTACTTACCACTCGATAACCAAGCCAGATACGCTCTGCTAGCAGGGGCTGGCGGCGGCGTGATGTTCCCGAAAAGTAATGTGAAGCTGATGAGTGGCCAGCGCAGCGATCGCTGGCACGTTGCAGGCTACGGCATGACGGCGAAAATCGGCGTTGAAGCCGTCGTCTGGCGTAGCCTGTTCTTCCG
>JAYNJA010000204.1:0-5218 GCA_038109705.1 Thalassolituus sp.
GTCGTACAGACAGCCGAAGGCTTCAAATCACGGGATTACTACTACAGCGAAGAAAACGGTCACTGGATTGAGTTTATCGTCTGGGAAGACGACGCCTCAGCCAAAGCAGCTTCAAAAGCCATGATGAGTAACGATGAAGCAATCGCCGTATTCTGCCTGGTAGATGAGAAGACCATGCTGTTCTCACACTACCAACACAAAGGCGGCATCGCTGCCTGATTGGCCACCACTGAACTGTGGGAGCCGTTCAGCGCATTTTGCTAACGGCGAACAGGTTCTGACGCCGGCCTTGCCCCATAGAAACAAAGAAACCGCCAACAGGCGGTTTTTTTGTTATCGGGTACGAAGCGCGCTTACTTGTAAAACGCCTCAACCTCACCCTTCAGCTTGATCAGCAACGGACGACCAAAGCGATCTTTGGTGGTCGGAGAAGAAATCTTCACCCAACCTTCGCTGATGTTGTATTCCTCAATGTCCGTGCGCTCTTTGCCCTTGAAGCGGATACCGATGTCGTGCTCAAAGCACTCTTCAACAAAGTGCGGGCTGCGCGGGTTGATGGACAGGTGATTTGGGAGTTCGGGTTTGTTGTCGGACATGGTAAAAGCCTGATATACGTTAAAAGAACGCCATTGTAATTAGTGTGATCAAGGCACTCAACCGCTAGAATACGTCTACTACCTCCCCCATACCTCAAGGACACAGACATGCAACTCAAAACTAGTATGAGTCTCGGAGAAAAAATATCTTACGCTCGTATACTGCTAGTGCTTTTGTCAGTTTCCTTATTTATATTGACAGTTTTTTATGAGAATCCTGTATTCATTCTAGGGATAGTTGTTGTGAACTTAACCTTTGGTCGATTTCTGACAAACGTTAAATGTCCGTCATGTAAAAAACCCGTATTCCTGGGTGCAAAGTTCAATTCATTTCTTCTTTTCAGCCGCTTGAGGTGTCTGAACTGCAAAAAACCGATTTGAATTGGATAGCCCCCATAGAAATCGCGAACAATTAGGCATAAGCATCTAATGATAATGTCAATTCCAGTGGCATATGATCACTAACTGAAAGCCAGCTATCTGGATCACCGATAGTCAACATGCAGCCTGAGAGGAGAGGCTCTGAGACAAACGCATAGTCAATGTGGTACGCCTTAGCTCTGTTTCGCTGGAGATAAAAAGTCGGCTGCGTTTCCCTCCCTTGCGGTTCATTTCTTCTGTTGTGATATACGCTGTGCAAGCCCAAATCACGCAATTCTTCTACTACATTGGAGTGATTCCACCAACGGTCGTCTTTATCCCAAATTGAATTACTATTGAGGTCACCTAATACTATGGTATTCGGCTCTGCTAGCTCAAATTTATGTATCTGAAGATACTTCCATAGCTGACCTATATATCCGAAGGCTTTTGAGTCTCCACCTTTTGTCCAACAAGCTAGCAACGTAAATCTATCGTTTAATCGAAATGGTAAGAACAGTTCCAGATCTTCAGTCCGCCAGAATATAGGGCGATCATGGGAACCCAGGTCTTTGAACGTGAAAGTCCCAGACCATGTTACTGGCCGAACACGATGTCCATTACGGGGAAAGACACCTATTCCCTTATTCTTGTTCTTTCCATACCAAATATAGTCACCGGCCCATTCTCTGTAGGCCTTCGTAGACTGGGCAGGGTCTTCACATTCCAGAACAACAACTAAGTCGGCATCTAGTGAATCAACTGCATGAAGTTTATTTCTGAGACCTCCATTACAATTCCATGTCACAATCTTCAATGATCACATCCCAGTGCTAATCTGAGTTTCGTATATAGCTAGGTTTTCTCTCAACTCCATACCGGTAAGCTCATTCGCTTCAATTAACCTCTGAAACTCGTTACTACAGTACAAACCAAAGTAATCATCAAAATCCGTCTTGAAAATCACTTCTTCAGTATCAAAAAACAATGAAGCGACTTCACCGAACGAATCCTTCGTACTTGTTATCTCATTAGCAGCCACAATCTTCAAAGGATTAAAGATAGCCCCCTCTTTGGAAGCTTCATTATCAGAGCTATAAACTACGGGTAGCAGCTCACCATATGGCTCGAGAACGTCTTTCAATGCCTTCAGAGCCATCTCTGATAAAAAGAGATGGCCGCTGTGTACTTGAAGATCAGGAATAGGTTTATCACTCTTACCACCTAGAGCCGGTTCAAAGCGGACTGACAGCTTTTTCCAAATAGGTGCATATTCTCTCGGGTCACATTCGATCTGAATCAAGTTCTCTTCACCTAGTTTTTCTATGACTTCTTCATCGTCATAGATCAGACTGAGGTAGTCGATGTCGTTTGAATTAAGGCGATACAGCATTAAAAGGCCTCATGTTTTTGATCAGCCCGAAGCATAACTTCCTGGGGCAATGAACCAGTCTGTAACCGAAAAGACACTCCCACGAGAAGCTTATCAAGATCAGCTTGGTTTTTAATTCGATTAGAGCGGAGGACGCTACGAAGCCAGCCATAATAATGGTGACGGTGAATACGACTGTGCGGTACCGCGTTTCTCAAGCGTTCTGGCATATGAGATATGGCAGCAGTGTTGTGAGGCAACCAACACCCGTTGACTGGATCATCAATTCGTCGACGATGTTTCGCCAGAATCAGTCTTAAAGGTGCAGCTTTTGGGTGAGCGCCGGATACGACGGCGTGAGCATCGCATAACTCATGCGGTCTCGGATCACCCATTTTCGCCATATTGCTAGCAAGATTGCCTGAGCTATGCCCTTCTCCTTTGACCTCAAGAAGCGACATACCTGCAGCTTCTGCTCTATAGCGAGCGACACCTTCTTCAACCTGCGCGGTGATATAGACATCATTTAACACAGCCTCAGTCAGCTCTACCTCATTATCAATAAGTGAGAAGATCTTACGCTCAAGACTGGTTTGAAAAACGTATGGCTGGCGGCTATGCATGACAAATCCCTTGCTCGTTAGCTTGTACCAGACGATTGTCTTGCATAAGCCCTGTTACTACAACCCTCAACAGCGCAGTACCAACCCTACGCCATCCAACGTATTGCCCCGCCCTCTCTGATCCTGTTAACTGGTACTTTAAACTCAGCGACCCACACGAGACTGGCATGCACAAGAAGATCATTGGTGGTGGCTTTAAGAAGGTGCTCTACACCTTAAACACCGTCCGTCGTATTGGCGTTAAAGACGCCGCGAAAGCGTTGGCAGCGCACAATGCCTGCAAGGCCTGCGGTCTGGGTATGGGCGGCCAGCGCGGCGGTATGATCAATGTGCTGGATGAGTTTCCGTCTGTGTGCAATAAGAGCGTTCAGGCCCAGTCGACCGACATACAGGGGCCAATCCCGCTGCCGGTGTTTGATCACACCATTGCTGATTTCAAAGAGCTGTCGTCCTACGAGATCGAGCATCTGGGTCGCTTAGGTACGCCGCTGCATAAGGCTGCTGGGGCGAATAAGTTTGAGCCAATGGCCTGGACCGATGCGATTGCGCTGGTACAGGAACGTTTTAAGGCCTCTGCGCCCGAGCGCAGTTTCTTCTATGCCTCCGGGCGTTCATCTAACGAAGCCGCGTTTGTGTTGCAGCTGATGGCGCGCTTGTATGGCAGCACCAATATCAATAACTGCTCGTATTTCTGCCATCAGGCATCAGGGGACGGCCTTGCAACCACCATTGGCACCGGCACCTCTACGGTTGAACTGGCTGACCTCGGCGAGTCGGATCTGATATTTGTTTTAGGAGCCAACCCGTCATCCAACCATCCTCGCTTTATCCATCAGTTGAAAAACTGCCGTGAGCGTGGCGGGCATGTGGTGGTGATTAACCCAGCAAAAGAGCCAGGGCTGGTGAAGTTTGCCGTTCCGAAAAGTCCGAAATCGCTGTTATTGGGCGGTAATGAGTTCGCCTCGGAATATCTGCAACCGAAAATCGGAACGGATCTGGCGGTTTTTAAAGGCATCGCCAAAAGCATTATCGACAACCACCAGCATGATCAATCGTTTATTGAGCAGTACACCCGTAACTTTGATGCGTATCTGCAGAATATAAAGAACACTTCATGGGATGAGATCGAAGCGATTACCGGTTTATCACAGGATGAAATCGCCGATGTCGCCGCCTTGTATGCACATTCTGAGCGAGCGGTGTTCGCCTGGGGCATGGGCATGACCCACCACCTGCATGGCGTCGAAAACGTCGAGGCGATTGCGAATCTGGCCATGCTGCGCGGCATGTTAGGCAAACCCGGCGCGGGGCTGCTGCCTTTACGTGGCCATTCGAATATTCAGGGCGTCGGTACTATGGGTGTGAAGCCTGTACTGGCTGATGACGTATTTAATGCCTTGGATACCAGCCTGAACATTACATTGCCGCGCACAAAAGGCATGGACACCATGGCCTGCCTGCAAGCCGCTGAGCGTGGCGAAATCGACAACGCCTTAATGCTGGGTGGCAATCTGTATGCCGCCGCACCCGACAGCCTATGGGCCGAAAAGGCGCTGGATAATATTCCGTTTAAGGTCTTTTTAACCACGACGCTAAATCAGGGCCATGTACACGGCTGTGATACCAGCGAGAGTATTGTCTTCCCGGTACTGGCCCGTGATGAAGAACATGACCCGACCAGTCAGGAGTCTATGTTCAACTACGTGCGCCTGAGCGACGGCGGTATCGACCGCCTCGATAACCTGCGCTCTGAGGTGGATATTCTGTCGGATATTGGCTGTGGCGTGATCGATCAATCGAAGTTCGACTTCTCGACCTTTAAAAAGCACACCACCATCCGTCAGGCCATCGCTAAAACGATTCCGGGGATGCAGGATCTCGCCGATATTGATGTGGCGAAAAAAGAGTTCTATATCCGCAACCGTATCAAGCACACACCTGAATTTAATATGCCGGATAACCGTGCCGTGTTTATCGTGAATAAGCACAAGCCTGAAAGCACTGAACTGCCAGAGCACGCTTTTACACTGATGAGCATTCGCAGCGAAGGCCAGTTCAACAGCATCATTTACGAAGAAAGCGACAGCTACCGTGATACCAAGCATCGCCATTGTGTGCTGATGAACGAAGACGATATTGCCGAACTGGGTTTGCAGGAGAAAGACAAAGTCACCCTGCGCTCTGATACCGGCGAAATGCGTAACTTAGATGTCGTCGCCTTTGACCTGCCACGAGGCAATATCGCCGCCTATTACCCTGAAGCGAAT
>JAYNJA010000205.1:0-2438 GCA_038109705.1 Thalassolituus sp.
GGAGAAACCTCATTGTTTTATAACCCCGGCATGGCGCTGCCTAATGGCGTATACTTCTGCACCCTGAAAGAAAAGAACGGTGATAATGACAAGGCATCCGAGCTAGATCGTGATGGTGTATTTAGGTTAAGTATCGGGATCGAAAAACAGTCTTATGAAAAGCACTTTGGCAGTAAACCTAAAAGACCGCCTAAGGGTGGCATCATTGATAGTGGTCATGATTTCACGGCGTTAAATAAATTGATGCCTCACCCAATCTACGGATGGATGTCTTGGGTTCAGGTATTAAACCCAAGCGTATCCATGTTTGAGGACTTACTTCCTTTAATAGCTGAGGCTCACGAAAATGCCGTCATCAAATTCAACAAAAAAACTGCTAACAAGTAGCTGCTCCGGACAAAATACTCGCTACGCTCGCATTTTTCCGGTGAGCTAGGCGTTAACCGCAGGAATGGAATATGCGTTTATTTTTAACATGTTTGGTTTTCTTTACTCATCTAGCTTCAGCGGAGTGCTATGTTGTTGGCGATTTGAAAGGCTACTCTACGAGGGCACATGAGGGGTACCAGATATCTGAAGATGGAATAAGCAGTGGCAAGTTCATCTTAGAGTTAAATGGAAAGTCGAGCAGTATCACGCCGAATAACATGAAGTGCGATCAAGTCGGCTCAACTACCTTATTATGCCAAGACGTCCGAGCTGATGGAGAAACAACTATTGAAACATGGGCCGTTTATCCAAGTGCGGGGAAAGTGCTTTTCACCAAGTCTATTACCGGATATGGATCATTCAATGGTGGAAATCTATTTGTCGGCGAAATTAAAGGAACCTGCGATTGACGCGGTTAACAAGCAAAGGCAGGCTGGGACGGCTTCGCCGCCCCTGCTTTGAACGTTATTACTTATGGAGAGCACTTTGATAAATAAAGGGAGCTGCTTGTGTGCGCGAGTTCAGTATGAGATCGATGGTGAATTTGAAGATGTCTTAAATTGTCACTGTAGTATGTGCCGTAAATTACATGCTGCAGCATTTAGAACAAGAGCAAAAATTAGTACGGAAAGCTGGAAAACTATCAAAGGGGATAAATTTATTAAATTTTATGAATCATCCCCAGGTGAACATAAAGGTTTCTGTTCTGAATGCGGTTCTAGCTTATTTACTAAATTTGATGCTTACCCAGATGTATTAGGTTTTCCATTTGGGACGCTAGATACAGACCCTCAAGTTAAACCTACTCGACATGTTCATGTTGGCAGTAAAGCTGAGTGGTATGAAATCACTGATAATCTACCTCAATCGCAAGAATTTGAATCAAGTAAGTTCTACCAAAGCCTTGCTTGGGATAAACCCAAGAAGGTAGCGTTAGGCTCTTATCACTCAACTTGGACATTGATATGGATTTCGAATTTGATACCGCAGAAAACCTTAAAATTGGAGATGCTGAACTTACGGAATTGTTGACGCAAGTCTACGTCGAAGGCGGCTTTACCGAAGCGGAGCATGCAAAAAATTTATTTGAGCCATCGGCAGTAAGAGGGCGTGGCTCTGTAATCGGTGTTCGTGAAAAGAGAACGTCCGAGCTTGCGGGCGTCATAATTTTGGTGCCACCTGATTCCAAAGCCCGGCGCTTGGCAAAAGAGAATGAGGTGGAAATGCAGCTGCTCGGCGTTAAATCGAAGTATCGCGGTCATGGGTTGGGTAAGCAGCTCGTTGCACAAACGGTTGCCATGGCAACATCTGATGGGCGCTCTAAAATGGTTTTATGGACTCAGCAAACTATGGTTGCAGCACAACGGCTTTACGAATCTTTTGGTTTTACTCAAATTAATAATTTCGAGCAAAATGGCCGAAAATTCTTTGTCTATGCGCTCAATCTGTAGCCTAACAAGGCGTTGCAGCGGATCCTGATCTTGCCCCGATAAAACGGACACCTCGTCAGTTTGACTTTGGTGTCCGTTTTATCGGGGCAAGATCACAGCATGTATTAAGTTTTGCTCAGTCAACTATCCAGTTTACCGATATGTCAGAATCAAATATTTTGAGTTCTCCGCATAAGGGCAGCAATAGCATCAATGATGTCTACGATGAGCTTAGTACCGCTTTGGCAGGTAACAACATTGATAGCGATTCGGGAGGTCGTGCATACCTGGCTGATGTAGCGAAAGCCAATATGCAGGCAATGCTGGATTGTGCAGTGTTCGTTCAGAAGTAGGGTATTCTAAGTGCGTGGCGGCGCACTTCGCTGCCACGCACTTATTAACCAACTGAGTATCCCCCCCGCACTTGGGCAGAGGTAAAAGGAGAGGTTCCTAAGAACAGCAGTTTGCCGCCACCACCGCCCCAGTTTGTTTTGTAGCGCTGGTAAAAGAACTCCCACTGGCCACGGCTGTTTTTGATGCCGACGGTTGTGAGGTTGGTACGACCCGGATGGGTTGTGT
>JAYNJA010000205.1:2448-5211 GCA_038109705.1 Thalassolituus sp.
GTAGTCGCCGGGGGCAAGAAATTGCGGTTCGTACCCTACGATCTGGTCTCCCCAGTGAAGCGAGCTCGATACTTTGTCCTGGTAGGTATCACCAAATCCTGTTTCGAGTTTATTTCCGTGGGTGACGATACAGGTGCCATCACTTGTTTGTGAGCCCACGCTGAAAGTACAGCCATTCATGGTGGTCGTCAGGCAATAATCGGCATCTGGCCCAAGTACCACTGAGAGCGCGTGCCCTTTAATGTACGGGCAGATGTAGGCGTCGAACCCTTTGGTATTGGGGTCGATACGCATCGACATCACTTTTATCGGATTGCCGTGAATATCTTCCGCAGTGTAGAAGGTCGGCGCGAAACTGACTTTAACTGGCCTCCCGTATACGGTCGGGTTTCTGAGCGTGCCAGACATTAATAATGTTGTGCTCAGTAGTTTTCTCATCATTTCGGGGGTCATGCCGTTTCCTCCTGTCGATTTGCCTTTAAGGCTTTTAAGTTTTTTTATCCATGTTTGGGATTACATGTCAGGGTCGTACGTTTTTGACTCGTTTCAGGGCCTGGCAATCGCCAGGCCCAATGTGTAACGCGAACTGAGGACGATTGTTTTATCTGGCACTGCCGCTGAATTAAGTGCGCTGGCGTTGTATCTGAGCAGCGCCCCCCGGCTTGTGTCTGTGTCACTTGCGTCTGTGCTGTTTACCGCCCAGAGGTTACCGCTGGCATCGAAATCGATCCCCCAAGGGGTATGCAGTCCATTTGTCAGTACCACAGGGACATCGGCATTGTTCATTGCCGTTGTTACTCCATTCGCGGTCCAGGCATTGGCCGTAATTTTAATAATTCTGCTTTGCGAGCCTGAGTTGTAGGTGCCCGAAACCCACAAGTTTCCACTCGTATCAAAGGTGAGATTGTTGGTGGTATCCAGGAAGTTGGCGTCACCGCCTGTGAGGCTGATGATCACGTTCGGTGTTGGTGTACCGCTTAGAGCGCCGGGGGAGAGGTACCCTAGCACCAGTCCATAGGTGGTTGTTATCCAAAGGTTGTCGGTGCCGTCTGTCGCGAGATTTTTGGGGTAGCCATAGGCGGTATCTACCGTGAATGCGGTTGTTGGTTCTGCACCGGACTCGGCATTGTGCGGAAGACTAACGATATTCGGTGCGCTGCCTCGTGGGGTACCGCTCCAGTCAATTCCTGAATTGGCGATCCAGACGGTGTTGTTGCTATCAATTGCTATGCCGAGCGGGTAGTTGAAACCGGTGTCGAACGTCGCTTCAGGCTCGCTCAGGTCAAATGGTGCATATCGCAGTATCCGCCCGGCGGGTTGTGTGGCATCAGGGTTGCCGACGTTTTCAACGATCCAGGTGTGCCCGAGTTGAGCGACGGCAACACTGTAAGGTTGGGCAATCGCAGTACCTGATTTACGCGCAGGGATAATGGTGCTGTTACTCAGTGTGTCGGGTTCGTCGTAGGCGACGATGTTGCTAAGCCCTGCATTGGTGACCCATATAGTTTCGCTATGCACGAATACTGTGGGTGTCAGAGTTTGCGTGAGTGTTTCACCTGTGCTGGCTTCACTGGTTGCTGTAATGGTGTATTCGAATTCGCCGGGGGCTTGAGATGTTCCTGTGTGGAATTCAAGCGTGGTGGATTGCCCGGGGCTGACGGTGTCGCTACCGAGAAATGACGATACTTGAGGAATAGATTCCTGGGTGCTTAGTGATACTGGCGCATCGTGGCCAAGGTAAGAGGTGGTGTTAATGTCGAAGAACTGGATGCGCCCTTTCGATAGGTTGATTACCGGTGCGTTCAAAGCAAGGATAAAACCAGACTCCTCAGGCCATGGGCAGGGATCAGGATAACTGAACAGGCCGTCCTGGAAGAATTTATCTGCGTACGAGGGCACGAACAGGTGTTGCAGTGCGCGGTCCCGAGCGTAGCAGATAAGGTCTTCATACTGTGGTTGTGGCAGTGCGAAATCCTGCGATAGAACCACGCCACCGTTGAGACGATAATTCAGGGCTTTATCTACAAGATCTGAGTAGCCCGGAGTTTCGGTGTTGGTCGCAGTGTAGTCGGCATCGTCGTAGTTGTAGTACGTATTGAAGACCTCGAACATCAGGGCGTCTACATCATTTCCGGTGTCAGGGATGATGTTAATACCGCGGTTCTGGACCAACGCACTGTCAGGGTAGGTTGTGCGCAGTAAGTTGATCAGTTCAATCATGCCGGGTTTTGTCGCAGGATAAACATCGACGGTGTCGACGGTGTCGAGAAACAGGCCGTCGTAGCCTTGATCCAGCAGGATACCGGCTTGTTCTACGATAAAGTCCTGCCAGCCTTCTATTCGGGTATCTGCGAAGTACGAATCAAAGTTGGGGTTCTGATCCAGAAACCAGTCGTTGTGGTCGTCATAAATGACCTGGCCCAGTACCTGTTCACCGTTATACCAATAAGTATTGCTGAGCCCGATTTCGCCAATCGACAGATACACGACGGCTTTGCCACGGGACTGCAGACTACGGATCTGATCACTGGTAAGTACTGGCTGCACTATCGACAGATCAAGTTCAGTCATTTCTGCAATGCGTTCAGCATCCTGCTGGTAGTAGGTGACGTAGGTGTTTACATCGGCGAGGCGAGTGGTTGATGGGATTTCATCGCAGCTTAAACGGAAGGTATCGTCGAGTTCGGCATCGAAGATAATGGTATGAAACCCCGCCTTCAGAGCATCGGCGCATACGGCGACGTAGTCAGTGCGGTAGGCTTC
>JAYNJA010000206.1:0-5208 GCA_038109705.1 Thalassolituus sp.
CTACCTGCGGTGCATGCACCTGCTTGCGGAAGCCATCGTGTTTCGGACGAACCAGCACATCGGAAGGCACGCAGCTGAAACGGTGAGAAAAATGCGTATCTTCGCTGTTGCCGTCGCGGGCAATGATATGAATCTGGGTGACCAGATATTTGCCGCTTTCGGAGGCAACCGGGTGGTCCAGATCAAAGCGGCCGCCGGCAGCCAACACGTGTACGTTGCTGGTGCCCTGTGCAACGTCGAAGCCTGCTTCTGCGGCTTCCATTGCATGTTCGGCAATCTCTTTGTTCAGGTTGTCGGTGAACTTATGTTTATGATCACCGTCCAGCTCCAGGTGATAAGTACCAAACCCTGACGAGGCAATACTGGTGACGCCGTTCAGACTGGATTTGGTTTTTACCTGTTGCTTGTTGTCTTTGGTCGACGTGAATTCGTTGTAGTCACGGAAATCGAAGCTGCCAGTATGAAAGTTAAAGCTGCGCTGCCATGAATGCACGGATGGGGCTTCTGGCTGAACGCCGCCGCCATCGTACTCGACCTTTTTGCTTTCGGCGTCAAAGAAGTCCTGAGTATCGTCAGCAAAAATCAGTTCATGCTTGCCATCGGCATGGGTGAAGTAATAGCTGATGCCTTCTTCGGACAGTAAGCGTGAGATAAATTGAAAATCGGTCTCATCAAACTGCACGCAGTATTCCCGCGTCGCCAGTTTGCCAGAGGTTTTGAACTGAAACTTCACGAACGACGAATAATCTTTCAGCACTTCGCTGATGATATCTTTCGCGGATTTCTTATGGAAAATCCGATTCTTGGAACCCAGTGTGGTAAACCACAGCCCAGGTACGACTTCCATGCGATAACGACGCAGGCCTTCGTCGTTCACATCAAGCATCGCCAGATGATTCACGTAGCCGTTAATAAAACGGGTCGCAGTGCTTTTCTTAGATAAAAGAGTAACGGTAACGTCTTTACCGAGAAGATCTTTCTGATCAATTCCCTGGTTATCTGAGTAGAGATCGAGAGTAAATCTGAACAGATCAGAGACGTATTCGTCGCCTACCAGTTCATTAACGATCAGGGCATCAGTGCCCACGGGAGTATTAATCTTGATGAGTCGGTTGTTCTGACTGAGTGCCGCCATGCTTTATCACCACTGCTGCTGTGATGGGTAGCGTAAATAGAGAGGGCTACGCTTCCACTTGCGTTAGAATCCTTGAAAAAAGAGTGGCCAGTTGCTGACCACTCTTCGAGTATAAGGGAAAGAGCTCCCCAATACAGGTCTTGGTTTTACAGACTTTGATTACAGCGGCTTGGCAGTAGTCAGGTCGTAACCAACTTTCATGTTCTTGGTGTTCTTGTTGGTCTTGTCTGCGTGAGTCAGATCCGCTTCGATTTTTGCGAAGCTCAGAGAGATAGACTCAGCAGGCGCACCGCCAGCTGCAGCGCTGATGCTGTAAGAAGAGATGATTACTTCTTCCAGCTTGTATACAGCGTACTTTTCTACTTTCTCTGCACCAGTCTGAACCACGTGGATTTCAACGGTAACACCAGCATCGCCAGTTACAGAAGCTTTGAACAGACCGCCAGAAGCAGCGTCCAGTGGCTTAGTGATAGTCACTTCGCTGATGCTCGGACGTGAAGCTTCACGGTTAGCCATTGCGCCAGCCTGCATAGTGATAGAACGGCCAACGCCGAAGCTCATGCTGTCAACCTCAATCCAGTTTTCGTAACCAGCTGCGGTTACGTTGCCCTGTGGGTTGTTGCCATTGAAATTCATGTAAATAGCCATTTAACAATTCCTCTATGTTATCGGTAGTTTTCCTTTACGCCATCGCTGTGAGCGTCCTTGAGCGAACGGTAAGACCACGGCCATATGGCAGGTGAGGGAGAGTTAACCAGAATTTTTTTAGCGGTAAAACCCTGAATTTCAAAGAATAATTTGACTCTGGCACGAATTAAATTGAATGCCCGGCATCAGGCGGTACGCGGTTTCTGCGGCAATCCGCTGTGCGCCCCTATGTAGCAGGTGTTTCGTAGGATCAGGCGTCTGTAGAGCACCAGATTTTCACTCTGACACGATTTATTGAAAGAAATTTTGTAAAGAAATCTGGAGGGGAGGATCGCTTTAGAAAAACTGCGCCAAGGATGGCTTATGCAGATTCTTTGCTGGTTTTTTTCTTAGGGCGGCCGCGCTTTAGTGGGCGCACACGGTGATTAGCGATCTGCTCAATTTTATCTGTGAACTGATCGCCACCAAGCACCTGGCCGAGTTTTATCGTCTCGGCGATGTAATTCAACAGGCCGCGATCAAACTCATAACGGAACAGAGAACTGTATTCGTTGGCCCGGTCTTCACGGGTTTTTCCGAGATCCGTATAAAGGTGATGATCTTTGATCAGAGCGCTCTTTTTCCGCCCGGTGTGATAATTAAAACTCGACCATTTATACAGCTCGGGACTTTCTACCAGACCTTCATGCATTGGTTTGAGTTCAACATAGCGATAGCAGGTAAGCAGATAGGCTTCAGAATCAATCACGCTCGATTTATAGCGGCCGGCCCATAAGGTGCCAGAGCGCTGATAGCGGTGATTCACATACTGCACATAACGGCGGCCAAGCGACTGCATCATTGAAGAAATGCCGTTAGGGATGTTCGGCGTTGCTACCATCTGCACGGCATTGGGCATAAGCACATACGCATGGATCTGCACGTCGTATTGCTCAGCGGCTTTTTCGAGACAGTTCAGATAAAAGTCGTAATCTTCGTCATCAAAGAAGCAATTCAGGTTGTTATGACCGACCTGAACGATATGTTGCGGAATATTGGCGATGTTAATTCGCGGCAGTCTTGCCATGACGTCTTTAAATCCTTCCCTGCTTCGATCTCGCAACAGAGTACGACATCGCCTGAGGGGCCAATTATGAGGAAGGGGGTCTGCAAAAGCAACCGGACCACCACCGCTTTAAACTCCTGTTACTGACTTTCGATTTTTGTTTTAATCGGCGGGCAATCCACTCAGAGCCACTGCCCATGTAGTTGTCGCGCAAGGAAAGGCTCTGAATATATTGATGAATGGAATACCGGAATGAGCAGAAGTGTCACTCTTGCAGTGAATGGCCGTACGGATATCGGTCAGGTCAGGGAAGAAAACGAGGATTCAATCACCTGTTTCAGTCACCCTGAGCATCCATTTGCCTACGTCGTTGTTGCCGACGGAATGGGCGGTTATAGCGGTGGTGCTCTTGCCAGTCGTATTGCGGTGCAGACCCTAAGCCTGTGCTTCAGTCAGCTCATTACCCCGACTTTTCTTGCCTGCAGTCCGGCACAGCAGAAGCTGATGATACAAGCTGCAGTGCGTAGTGGTATTCATAAAGCCAACCATTCCATCATCAATGCGAAAGCTGAAAATCCGAATTTCGCCCACATGGGCACAACGGTCGTACTGATCGTTCAGTGGCAGGATATTCTCACCGTTGCCCATGTCGGCGACTCGCGCGCTTATCTCTGGAGCCTGAAAGGTCTGGTGCAGCTGACGAAAGATCACAGTGTTGTGCAGGAAATGATGGACGCAGGCACGCTCACCGAAGAAGAAGCCCGTGTTTCAGACGTCCGCAACCACATCACCCGAGCGCTTGGCGTACACGATGAGGTCGAAGCCGAGCTCAACTCCTATCGCCTGAGTGAAAACGCACTCATGATGGTATGCAGCGACGGCCTGACCGAATACTTCGACAACCCGGAGTTGCAACAAGTGTTATCAACGCACCGTCCGGCGTTGGAGTGCTGTCACCATCTGATTGATGAAGCCAACAAATCCGGTGGCCGCGACAACATAAGTGTCGGCCTGATGGAAGTCAGCTTCTCTGCCGCCGCAGTTGAACCGGTGGCGTTCTCCGTGCCTGTTGGTGTGAGTGACGACACCACTATCCGTAAAAGCTAGCCGCTCGCTCCTTGGGTTTTTTATAACTCCCAATTCTTACCCCGCCTGACTTTCGGACCATGCGGGGCATTGAGTCTCTTGTTATTCATATACTAACCTAGT
Source organism: Thalassolituus sp. (assembly GCA_038109705.1). Classification (GTDB taxonomy): domain Bacteria; phylum Pseudomonadota; class Gammaproteobacteria; order Pseudomonadales; family Oceanobacteraceae; genus Thalassolituus. Next base: position 4,038 of record JAYNJA010000206.1, read on the forward strand.
GTTCATTGAATGAAACGGGCCCGGGTAGCAGACAATCCTTGTTTGTCCAGGCCGGTATTCATATCTGGCTCAAGTTGGTATACTCGCGCGCCTCAGTGGGACGCAATCGCTCTTAATTTCCATCCAGAGCAGGCACCACGGGCGCGACACGGTATGTCGCCATGTAAACGGATTTGATCATACGCAAAGGGCAAGGATGTCTTCCGAATTCACACCAAAATTTCTATCACGCCGGTACCAGACACAGCCCCTGGGGATGCTTGCTGTCTGTTACCAGTGCGCGCCTGCGCGCGTGATTAAAGGACTTGAACCATGTTGAAGGGTATTGGGGGATGGGGTCGTGCAGCCGCACTGACTCCACTGGCGACAGGCTTAATCATCACTACGCTGAGTGTGGCAACTCAGGCAGAAACGGTGCCTGCGGGAGCCGTACAGGAAGCCAGCTCGCTCCGTGATGTGTTTGGTATTAATGCGCCGGATGCGCAAGGTGACGCTACTGATCGCCTGCGCAGAAAAAATCAGGCCCCAGACCTGATGCCACGCCAGGAAGGCGATATTCCGGAAGTCAGTGCCCGTGATAGCGGTCCGCGAATCATCGTGAAGCAATTCACCTTCGATCGCCTCGAAGAATTCCCCGAATTCAAAATCACCCGCGAAGGGGTAGAGGCTGAAGCAGAACGCCTGCGCGTGATCTACATGAAAGAAGATCAGCGTCGCGAAGACGGCTACACCCCAGAAGAAGTTAACGAAATCACTGGCTACCTGAAAGACATTGGTGGCCAGTCATCGGTGGATGACCTCACCCACGAAGACATGCAGGCGCTGGTGGAACTCGTGCGTGAGCAGAACCGCAACCGCGGCCTCAGCTTTGCCGACCTCGAAGAAATCGCCAACCGCCTGACCCTCTACTACCGTGAACGCGGCCTCTTCCTTGCGAGAGTGCTTCTGCCAGCGCAAGAAGTAAAAGACGGCGTTGTACGCTTTACCGTTATGGAAGGCCGTCTGGGTCAGCTCGAAACCTACGGCAACCGCAAATACAGCGACGCCACATTAAAGTCTCCGCTTGAGCCTCTGGTCGGCGGCATCGTAACCAGCCAAGAGGTTGTTGAATCACTCTACATCATCAACGACCTGCCGGGCCTCAAAGTGACTGGTGCCTTCAGCGCTGGCG
>JAYNJA010000207.1:0-5175 GCA_038109705.1 Thalassolituus sp.
TTCTTAATGATCTGTACGCGCTGACCTGCACGGGCCAGAGTCCAGTCTTCATTTTTACAGCCCGGGAAATAATCACGCAGCGTGGCCACACGCTCTTTGTGTGACTGACGCACTTCGCTGATCAGGTACTTAGTCAGATCCATGTTGTTGATGCCCACATCCATCATTGGCATCAGGTTGCTGACGCTGACAGATTTGAGCAGATCCAGTTTCGAACCCGACTTCAGGAACTTCATGGTAAAGCCAGCAAATGGGCCAAACAGCAGGGCAGGTTCGCCATTGATGATACGAGTATCCAGGTGCGGTACCGACATCGGTGGCGCACCAATCGCTGCCTTGCCATACACCTTGGCGTGGTGCTGCTTTACGATCTCAGGATCTTTACAGACCAGCCATTGGCCAGATACCGGGAAGCCACCGTAACCGTTAGCTTCATCAATGCCTGAGGCCTGCAGCAGTGGCAGTGCGCCGCCGCCGGCACCCAGGAATACAAAGTTTGCCTGGATAGTTTTCGACTTGCCTTTTTTACGGTCACGGACGGATACGTGCCAGGTGCCGTCTTTAGCGTGGTCGAAATCGTTTACTTCGTGGTTCAGCAGCAGGTTGAAATTCTCGTGCTGTTCCAGGTTCGCAACCATGTTGCGCGCCAGAGAGCCGAAGTCGACGTCGGTGCCGTGGGCAACACGTGTAGCAGCAACTTTTTCGCCTTCTTTGCGTTCTTTCATGACCAGCGGCATCCACTGTTCAAGTACTGCAGGATCTTCGCTATATTCCATTTCCTTAAAGAGATGGTGCGCGCTCAGTTTTTCATAACGGCGACGCAGGAAGGCCACGTTATCTTCACCCCAGACAAAGCTCATGTGCGGCGTCGGGTTGATGAATTCAGATGGTGACGGCAGGGCGCCTTCGTTTACCAGATAGCTCCACAGCTGCAGAGAAATCTCGAAATTCGCATTGATAGAAAGCGCGCGGTCGATTTCGACATCGCCGTCAGCGGTTTCAGGGGTGTAGTTAAGTTCACAGTATCCAGCGTGACCTGTACCGGCATTGTTCCAGCCATCGGTACTTTCGTGTGCTACGTGATCAAGACGCTCTACGAGGGAAATCTTGAGGGAAGGGTCGAGCCTGCGAAGCAGGGTGCCCAGGGTTGCGCTCATTGCACCGCCGCCTACGAGCAGTACATCGACCTTTTCTGTCGTCATTTTTGGAATCGCCTATTCAGAAACTCTTTCAACTCAGGCAGAGACTGCGTGGCAGGGGGTGTCCCTGTATGTGTCTCTGTTCTTTTGCCCCGGCGAAGCTTAAATCCGCTGGGTACCTGTATGCGTATAAGAAGAGAAAAGACCTGTTCGTCAGGTCCGGGTCAGTCCGTAAGCAGGCTAGGCTCACTCTGACCTTCGTTCATATTTCAGCCTTTTCATTCGCACGCGGAAAATACCGGAAAAGCCTTTATTGGTCAATTGTTTAGCCCGTTACGGCAGGTTTGACATGGGGCGTCTTTAACACCATTCCGTGCCTGTTGATGGCCTCTCCAGGTTAAAAGAACCCGGTTACATAAAACAGTGAACCACATCCTTTATCTGTCGTCACAGAATGACCAGAACGTCGCTCGTGTTCTCTGCTGTTTCGCGATCAGGCGTCTCTTTGAGTTAGGGTTATAAACAGGAGGAGCCTATGAATCTCAGAAACGCAGTACAGTTGATTGCCTATCCGGATCGTATTGGTAACAACCTGAAAGATCTCGCAGACTTTATGGAAACTCACCTCAAGGATGCAGTGGGAGGTGTGCATATTCTCCCATTCTATCCGTCCAATGCAGATGCAGGGTTTTCTCCGCTGACGCACAAAGAGGTTGACCCAGCTTACGGTGGTTGGGCAGATATTGAACGTATTGGTGATCGGTTTGATGTATGCGCCGACTTAACTGTGAATCATATTTCCGATGAGTCAGAAGAGTTTAAAGACTTTATTGCCCACAAAGATGCATCAAAGTACGCAGAGCTGTTTGTTCGTGTTGATCGTATGGGCGAATTCTCGCCGGATGACATGGCTAAGATTCATATCCGTAAAGAAAAGGAACCATTTCGTGAGGTCACCTTTGCCGACGGATCAAAAGAAAGAGTCTGGTGCACGTTTACCGAAAGTCAGATCGATCTGAATTATGAAGCCGATGTAACTTACGAGTTGATGGAGGACTACATCAGTTTTCTCGCCGCCCGCGGCGTAAAGTTGTTCCGGTTGGATGCGTTTGGTTATACCACTAAGCGGGTGGGCACGAGCTGTTTCCTGGTAGAACCTGACGTCTACAAAAATCTCGATTGGGTGAACGGGGTTGCTCAGAAACATGGTGCACGCTGTTTGCCCGAGGTGCATGACCACACCAGCTACCAGTACGCGATTGGTCGTCGGGATATGCACCCGTACGGGTTTGCGCTCCCCCCTCTCGTTCTTTACTCCTTACTGGATGCCAATAGCGTGCATCTGAAAAACTGGTTGCGTATGTGTCCGCGCAACATGGTTACAGTGCTCGACACCCACGATGGTATCTGTATCCCAGATGTGGAAGGGGTACTTCCGGATGAGCGCATTAAAGCTCTTATCGACAATCTGCAGCAACGCAGTGCTGATCCCATCATGCGCAAATCAGCAGCCAACATTCACAGTGTCGGTGCTATCTATCAGATTACCTGTACTTTTTATGATGCATTGATGCAGAACGACGATGCGTATATCGCTGCCCGCGCTATTCAGTTCTTCACGCCGGGAATACCTCAGGTGTACTACGTTGGTCTGCTTGCTGGTGTAAATGATGAAGCGCTGATGGAAAGCACAGGAGAGCTGCGTGATATCAACCGCCACTATTATGCGGTGGACGAAGCTGAACAGGCGTTAGATGCTCCGGTTGTGAAGCGCTTGCTGAAACTCATGGCTTTCCGCTCTCAGTACCCGGCTTTTGACGGCGATTTTGAACTGCACTCCAGTAATAATTCCAGTGTTCATATGGCGTGGCTAAAAGGTGAGTACTATTGTGAAATATTCGTGGATCTCAATTTTAATACGTCTGTATTAACCTATCTTGATACTGACACTCTCGAAAAAATTACTGTGACCTGCTGATCTATGTTGCAACTTGTCCGTCCTATTTTCTCATTACTGACCGGTGTCTCGTTGTTGTTGCTTGGCAGCGGTCTGCTTAATACCTTACTTGCTGTCCGGGGCAGTGCTGCCGGATTCAGTGACCAGGTGATGGGGTTGGTCATGTCCGGGTATTTTGTCGGCTTCTTCGTCGGACCCTTTCTGGCGTTGCCGGTGATACGTAAAGTCGGCCAGATACGTACGTTTGCAATGTTTGCTGCCATTGGCTCAGTCTCGGTGTTATTGCATGATATTTTTGACTCGCCCTGGGCATGGGGAGCGTTGCGCGTTGTTACCGGCACGGCATTAGTTATTCTCTATACCGCGATTGAAAGCTGGCTGAATGCTCAGACCCCAGCACAGTATCGCGGACAGGTATTTGCCATTTATATGGTGGTTAACCTCGCTGCATTGGCGCTATCACAACAGTTCCTGCAGCTGGCTCCTGCAACCGGATATATCCTGTTTGTGCTGGCGTCGATTCTTGTGACTCTTTCTCTTGTGCCCGTCACCTGGACACGGTTCGGGCCGCCAGCAGTGCAGGATGTTAAGCGTCTTAGTGTGCGTTTTCTCTGGCGTATAGCACCTGTTGCTGTCAGTGCCGCACTGCTATCGGGGCTCGCTATGGGAGCCTTCTGGGGGATGTCGGCGGTGTATGCAACCCGTATTGGACTGGACACGTCCAGTGTGGCCGCCTATGTGACCAGCGGTATTATCGGCGGGGCACTTCTGCAGCTGCCGGTTGGTCGTTTCTCGGATCGTAATGATCGGCGTCGTGTGGTCATGATGATTGCTGGCGGTGCGGTCTTCGCTTCATTGTTACTTATTCCTGCCTCCTATCTGGGCAGCTACTACCTCTATGCAGCGATTGCGATTTATGGCGGTCTGGCATTCTGTATTTATCCTCTGGCTGTGGCGCATCTGATCGATCATCTCGATAGCGGTGACATTCTGGCAGGGGGCAGTGCACTACTTTTGGTGCACGGTATTGGTGCGACATTTGGACCTGCGCTCTCAGGGCAGCTGATGACGGCATTCGGTGCAAACGCACTGCCCGTCTACTTTGCAGCCATGCAGGCACTGCTTGTTATAGTGACGGTATGGAAAATGCATCAGAGGAAGACAGAGGAAACGACCGGCGAACCTGCCCAGTTTGTTCCTATGGTGCGCACCACGCCTACAGCGCTTGAAATGCACCCAGACGAAAGCGAGCAAATTTCAGAACCTGCTCGCGCAGCTAAGAGCTGAAAAGCTTTATGTTGTTCAGGCCGTTATTCACACGGCCGTCCGGATTTAACTTCGCCCTGACCCGGCGAAGCACCGGAACCAGATAATCCAATTGCGGTCGCATACCCAGACAGGTGTTGTTTTAAAAACTGTCTGGAGAAACGGAGCCCAGGCCAGCCAGGCAATCGATAACAGAACGCTGGCCGGACAAAGGAGAACGTTATGTTACTAGCAACAGATCTCGATGGTACTTTTCTTGGTGGTAGTCAGGAGAATCGTCAACAGCTTTATCAATTGATCTCAGCTCATCCGGATATTGATCTTATTTTTGTTACCGGTCGGGGCCTGGAATCAGTGATGCCGCTTCTCGCGGACCCAACGATCCCGCAGCCGGATTACATCATCTGTGATGTCGGCTGTACTGTTGTCGATGGCCATACACTGCAGCCTATTGTTGAGGTGCAGGGACGTATTGATGACAAATGGCCGGGTGAATACACGATTCACGCTGAGGTTGAACACATCGAAGGTATGGTCCGTCAGGACGTACCGCAGGAGCGTCGCTGTTCTTACTTCGTTGCGCCCGATGTAGTAGAAAAACACCTGCCAGAGCTGGAGGCCATCGGCGAAAAACTAAACTGCGATGTGCTCTATTCAGCGGGATTATATTTCGATTTTCTCCCGAAAAATGTGAATAAAGGCTCGACACTGACGGCCTTAATCGAGCATCTGAATATCAATAAAGCGGATGTTATGGTCGCTGGCGATACTCTCAATGACCTATCTATGTACGAGCATGATTTTATTGGTGTG
>JAYNJA010000208.1:0-2611 GCA_038109705.1 Thalassolituus sp.
GGGCTTCTGAGTGTGCCGGGCCGCTACCTGAAAGATTCATGCGTCGCCCGGCTGCAGGAGCGTTATGGCGAGATCCTGGTGATTCACCGCCTGGATCAGGACACCTCCGGCATTCTGGTTTTTGCCCGCGACAAACAAGCCCTGAACAGGGTACAGCGTCAGTTTGAGGCGCAGACCACACGAAAGGTGTACGAAGCAGTCATTATGGGTGAAGTCAGTGGCAACGGCGGTTGTATTAACATGCCAATCATCGTTGACTGGCCAAATCGCCCACTACAGATGATCAGCCACTGCGATGGCCGCTATGCGCTCACGCGCTGGAAAAAGCTGTCTGTTGAGAACGGAAATACGCGGGTTGCACTTTTTCCTAAGACCGGACGTTCCCACCAGTTGCGCCTGCATATGCAGCAGATTGGCCATCCGATAGTCGGTGACACTCTCTATGCAGGTGACGCTGCTCAGTCAGAACCCCGCCTGTGCCTGCACGCAAAAGAACTGGAATTTAACCACCCGACGACGGGTGAGCGTATGGAGTTTAAGCTGGAGCCGGGGTTTTAACTCAGCGCCCCAGCAGCCTTCTCACGATCAGCAGATATAACGAAAACAACAATAAACCTACCAGGGCTATCGTCGCCCCTATCCCGCCAAACAAATCAGGCGCTTTCATCATGGTACTCATCAGCGACTCCTGATAGTAAAAGAACCACTGATGATCATCAGGGAAGATCCAGACATGGAGCTGGTAGAACACGGCGGTAGGGCCGACAATCAACAGGACTAACGCCAGCGCCCCGAGCAACCCACCGAGAATAGCTCCCTGCTGCTTCCAGTTAATGGCAATACGGCGGCGAACCAGCATAAAAGTGCCCAAAGCAGTTACCAATAGACTTACGCCTCCGGCGACTGACAATACATCAATAAGATTGGCGACATCCTGCAGGTGGACGACTTCAGGCTCGCGAAGCAGCGGTTTTACCCGGCCGCGCTTATCCGTAAACGAAATCTCGCTTAAACCTGCGCCCTGCGCGTGCACTGCATCAACAATCTGCCCAAACAGTTCTTCATGCTGCGCTTGAGTAAGTCCATCAAAGCCCCGAATATAGCGATTACGGGGAGAGTAACGATCGATGTGACCACGAATATCCATCTGGTCGTACCAGAAGCCATATCCATAATCGACAGGCTTATGGGCCATCCAGCCTGTCGCAAGCGAAGCCAGCAGCGCTGCAAGCAAGACTACAAACCAGAGTCCTTGTTTTATTATGTCCTGACGCCTTCCCACTGCATTATCCACCGTTATGAAATCCATTAATCTGATCGGCAATCGCAGCAACGGTTTCCGGCTCAAGATGAAAGTGATGATGCCCTGGGAGCTCCACGCTCTCTGCATTCTGCAGGTAAGCCATCCGATGTTCAAAGAACTTCGCTGGCAACAGGCCATTCTCTGCGCGGATACTAAGCACCGGGCACGTCACCGCACGCATCAGATGCTCTACCTGAAGCTCGCTGAGACGCAACTCTGAGGCCTGACGGAGGTGCGGGTCAGTTGACCATTGATACCCATCCGACGTGCTTTTTAGATTGCGCTCCACGATCAACTGCAGCGCCTGATCAGAAAGTTGCGGAGTCGCTTTACGCCGCGCCGCGATTGCCTCGTTTTTATTTTGAAAAATTCTCGAAGGTCTGACGTTGGCAGCCGCTTCTACCCCTTCCCGCAACTGGCCAGCAATACGGTTTTCAGGCGTTATGATGGGGCCGGGGGAATCGAGCAACACCAGCGACCGCACAAACTCAGGAAAAGCCGCCGCCAGACATATCGCAACCGATCCACCCATCGAATGTGCAACCAGATGAACTGGCTGCCTGAAGTTCGATACCAGGGCGTGCACTGCCCTTGTATAGCCCCAGATTGCGTAACCACTACCCTCAGGCTTCCAGGCGGAATGACCATGCCCGGGCAAATCGACAGCGACGATGTTCCCTAGCGACAGCTGAGGTGCCAGATGATGAAAGCTTGCAGCGTTATCTAACCAGCCGTGCAGACACAGAGTATCGACGGCATCAGAATCACCCCAGGCAAGGCCAGAAATCCGCTCTTGCTCAAACCGGAAATCAGCGACCACCGAGCAGCTCCCGAACGGTATGATGAATCAGCTCTGCGGTTTCTTCGGGGCGCTGCAAAGGAAACATATGGGTACCGTCTATCCATTTAACCTTCATCCCCAGATGACCCTTCATAAATGCGCCGTTCATGGGTTTGAAATACTCGCTCTGACGCCCGCCAATGACCGCCCCCGGCACTTTCAGCTTACCGTGTGTGTGCACATTGTGAGGAATCGTACGCCAGATGTCGGCCTCAACCTTAGGGTCAAAGTTGAGCACCAGACGCCCGTCTTTCTCCCGCGTGCCGCTGCGGATGTAGTCATCAAGACAGCGCGGATCAAAGTTACGCATCAATGACTTACCACTGAAGTACTCACGTGCTTCTTCAAAACTCGCCCATTCAGTCTGACGGTCTTCAATACGTTTGATCGGAAAAATACGTTCATCAAGGCGAGTCATTTTCAGGAAGCGCATCCCAAGAACCGCATTCTCTCGAGCTAGGTGACAG
>JAYNJA010000208.1:2621-5126 GCA_038109705.1 Thalassolituus sp.
ATCGAGAACAATAACCGCCTTCACAAGATCTGGCCGCTTTAGTGCCGTCAACGTACTCAACACACCGCCAAGAGAATGACCGACGGCGACAACAGGCTCGCTAAAGCTGGTTTCAAAGTGATGAATCATCTCATCAATCAGAAATGTCCAGTTGTCGGTCACCGGAAACTTAGGGTTCTGAGCGAGGTGAGGAATTGCATGCACGCGGTAGTGCGCGCCCAGCTTATCTGCCAGTACGTTATAAGTCCCACCAGTGAAGCCATTAGCGTGGGCAATATGCAGAATTTCATTCATAAGAAGGTGTCAGCAACAACGTAAAGCGGCACAAGTTACCCCTCCCCCGGTTGCAGCTCAAGGTGCAAAAGTTACTCTTATGCGTGAATTGTGCGCTATCACTGGATAAATCGAAGCGATTTATCCATCCAGACCGGGATACCAGACCTTATCGACTGACATACAGCCGGGAGCTATCAGGTCACCTTCAAGACTCCAGCACTCCGCCGTTGACCAGGGTTGATCAAACACCGTGCCTTCGGTCATAAGCGAAGCCAGACGCCCTACAAGCGGCAAGTGAGATACGACGACAACATTGTCATGAGAGAGCAGATGATCAGCAACCCCATGCGGGCTTCCCGATGGCACGAGCAACTCAAGCTCTTTTATAAAACCGACAGCACTACGTTCTATTGCCGTTGCCGTCTCTATGGCACGGATAAAAGGGCTACTGAGAATATGAGCACCGGACACATGAGATGCCAACCAGGCACCTGCCGCTTCGGCCTGAGCTACTCCCTGCGCCGTCAAACGTCGCAACGCATCGCCATCACGACCTGGCTCTGCTGCGCCATGACGGACAATAACAAGGCGGGCCATATCAGCCCGCCTCGTGTATTTGAATGAACATATAACACCTGAAATCAGATTTCATGGCGAGGCAATGCAAACTCCACATCCGATGCAAATGCACCTGTCATCAACCCCTTAGCAACCTGCTTAGGATCAGCATCGTTGAACAGAATTTCATACGCCCCCATTACGAGAGGCATATATATACCAAGTTCCTGAGCTTTTTCCCTGACATAGCGCAGGGTATTTACACCTTCTGCTACTTCGCCGAGTTCATCCACTGACTCTTCCAGAGACTGCCCTGAACCAATGGCATAACCCACACGATAGTTACGGCTCAACGGCGACATACAGGTCACTACAAGGTCACCGACGCCGGCGAGCCCAAGGAAAGTAAGCGGGTTAGCGCCCAGCGCCTCAGCGAAGCGGCTCATTTCCGCCAGCGAGCGGGTAATAATCATGGCTTTAGTGTTTTCACCCATACCCAGCGCCGCAACAAAGCCAGATACGATCGCATAGATATTCTTGAGCGCACCACCCAACTCAACGCCGTACAGATCATCCGAGGCATAAACGCGGAAGTAGCTACAGCTCAGCGACTCCTGAAGATTTCGGCGTAACTCACTGTTTTTACTTGCAATGACGGTTGCCGCCAACTCGCGCTTAGCGATTTCCTTGGCAAGATTAGGCCCACTGATCACAGCGACCGGATTATTTGGACACAGCTCTTCAAGCACCTGACTCATCAACAGAAAGCGATCTGGTTCAATGCCTTTAGTCGTACTGACAAGCGCCTGATGCGGCTTAAGCGTATCTGCAAAGGATGAAACGACCTGACGCACAAACTTACTTGGCACCGAGACAAAGATGACATCAGCGTCAGAAACGGCTTCAGTAAGATCGGTAGTCGCAACCAGGGTGTCATTGAGCGTAACACCGGGGAGATAATCAGGATTGGTATGTTCGGTATTGATCGCTCCTGCGACGGTTTCATTTCGCATCCATTGCAGAACAGTCACCCCGTTATCTGCAAGAATGTTGGCAATAACGGTTCCAAAACTACCTCCGCCGATCACGGCGGCGCGCTTAATAGCCACGCTGTCCCCCAATTTTTATTATTCAGGTGAGTGTTTTAACGACCAGCTTCGAGTGTATCAACCAGCTCTCGGAAGGTTTCTTCATTACGATGATTCAGGCTCATCAGTATTTTGTGCGCTTCGATAACCTGTTCACGGGCACACTCCTCGTCCACCGACTCCGCCACCCAGCGCTCAAAGCGAGCGTCATCAGAGATCTCACTATCGACAATGTGGAAGACCTGATCAAAGCCCATGCTTAACAGAATACGGGTGATTCCGGCATTTGGACTGCTGATGGTCGGAGTAATATCAAATCGATCGCGACATAGAATGGAGATTTTCGCCAACTGGCCAAGGGTCGTACTATCGATACCCTCAGCCTGGGCCAGATCAATCATTACGTTATGAAATTCCCCTCGGGAGAGAAACTCTTCTACGTATCGTTCAAGAGTTGAGCAAAGGTTGAGTCGCACATCACCACTGAGGCGGATTACATGAACCCCCTCTTCAAATGCCACTTCAACTACACCAGATGTCATACGCGCCCCCGACTCACAATAGCCACGGCAATATCATCAGG
>JAYNJA010000209.1:0-4207 GCA_038109705.1 Thalassolituus sp.
CTGTGACCGAAGCCCGTCTGGCGATTGCCATTGCTCAGGAAGGCGGTCTGGGTATTGTTCATAAGAACCTGACCATCGAAGAGCAGGCTGCAGAAGTCCGCAAAGTTAAGAAGTACGAAAGTGGTGTGGTAAAAGATCCGATTACCGTTCCTAGCACCAGTACTATCCGTGAAATTCTCGCTCTGACTCAGATGCACAACATCTCTGGTATGCCAGTGGTGGATGGCGATGAGCTGGTTGGTATCGTGACCAGCCGTGACGTGCGTTTTGAAAAGAACCTGGATGCTCTGGTTTCCAGCGTGATGACGCCGAAAGAGCAGCTGGTTACCGTTCTTGAAGGCACCAGCCCTGAAGTTGTTCAGGATCTGCTGCACACTCACCGTATCGAAAAAGTACTGGTTCTCGATGACGCCGGCAAGCTGGCCGGTCTGATGACTGTAAAAGATATCGAAAAAGCCCGTGCATTCCCGAATGCTGCCAAAGACGAGCAGGGTCGCCTGCGTGTCGGTGCTGCTGTCGGTACTGGCGCAGGCACTGACGAGCGCGTTGAAGCGCTGGTGAAAGCCGGTGTCGACGTGATTGTTGTAGATACCGCTCACGGCCACACGTCAAACGCATCTGGTACTGGTGTTATCGACCGTGTTCGTTGGGTGAAAGAAAATTTCCCTCAGGTTCAGGTGATCGGTGGCAACATCGCTACGGCTGAAGCTGCGATTGCTCTGGCAGAAGCCGGTGCAGACGGCGTGAAAGTTGGTATTGGCCCGGGTTCTATCTGTACTACCCGTATTGTTGCTGGTGTCGGTGTTCCTCAGATCTCTGCGGTTGCGAACGTTGCGGAAGCGATGAAGAAATACGACATCCCGGTAATCGCCGACGGTGGTATCCGTTTCTCTGGTGATATCGCGAAAGCGATCGTTGCTGTCGCAAGCGTGATCATGGTGGGTTCTATGCTGGCCGGTACTGATGAAGCACCGGGTGAAGTAGAACTGTTCCAGGGCCGTGCGTACAAGTCATACCGTGGTATGGGTTCACTCGGCGCGATGGGCCAGACTCAGGGCTCTTCTGACCGCTACTTCCAGGACAAGCAGGCTGGCGTAGACAAGCTGGTACCGGAAGGTATCGAAGGCCGTATCGCTGTGAAAGGTCCGCTGACTAACATCGTTCACCAGCTGATGGGTGGTGTGCGTGCGTCCATGGGTTACACCGGTTGTGCGACCATTGACGAGATGCGTACCAAGCCAGAATTCGTGCGTATCACCGCCGCTGGTATGAAAGAGTCTCACGTTCATGACGTGCAGATCACCAAAGAAGCGCCGAACTACCGTCTGGGTTAAGCGCCTCGAAAATGTAATACGTGGGGATGACGAGAGTCATCCCCGCTTTTGTTTTTAAACCTGTTATCTGGAAAGCCCAATGTCACAAGACATCCACGCTCAACGTATTCTGATTCTGGATTTTGGTTCACAGTACACGCAGCTGATTGCCCGTCGTGTCCGTGAGATCGGTGTGTTCTCTGAAATCCGTGCCTGGGATATGGACGAAGCGGAAATCCGCGAATACAACCCAACCGGTATTATTCTCGCCGGTGGTCCTGAATCTGTGACTGAAGCCGGTTCGCCACGTGCGCCACAGGTGGTATTTGAGTTGGGCCTGCCTGTTCTGGGTATCTGCTACGGTATGCAGACCATGGCTGAGCAGCTGGGCGGCAAGGTAGAAGGTTCAAACATTCGTGAATTTGGCTACGCCCAGATTCAGGTAGAGAACGACAATGCTCTGCTGAAAGACATCAAAGATCACGTCAGCGCAGACGGTAAGAGCCTGCTCGACGTGTGGATGAGCCACGGCGATAAAGTCGTGAAAATGCCAGAAGGCTTCGAGCTCATGGCGTCGACACCAAGCTGTGCCATCGCCGGTATGTTCAACGCTGAGAAAAACTTCTTCGGCGTACAGTTCCACCCGGAAGTAACGCATACACTGCAGGGTAAGCGCCTGCTGGAACATTTCGTACTCGATGCGTGTGGCTGTGAAGCCCTGTGGACGCCAGCCAAAATCATCGAAGATCAGATTGAAAAAGTTCGCGCTCAGGTCGGTGATCAGAAAGTACTGCTGGGTCTGTCTGGTGGTGTGGATTCTTCTGTTGTAGCAGCGCTGCTGCACAAAGCCATCGGAGACCAGCTGACTTGCGTATTCGTAGACAACGGCCTGCTGCGTAAGAACGAAGGCGACGCGGTAATGGACATGTTCGCCAAGAACATGGGCGTTAAAGTCATCCGTGCTGACGCTGAAGAGCTGTTCCTCGGTAAGCTTGAAGGTGTGTCTGACCCAGAGCAGAAGCGTAAGATCATTGGTAACACCTTTATCGAAGTATTCGACGAAGAAGCCGGCAAGCTGAAAGACGTTAACTTCCTGGCGCAGGGCACTATCTACCCAGACGTGATTGAGTCTGCTGCCGCGAAAACCGGTAAAGCGCACGTGATCAAGTCGCACCACAACGTCGGTGGCCTGCCAGAAGACATGAAGATGGAACTGGTTGAACCACTGCGTGAACTGTTCAAAGACGAAGTTCGTAAGATCGGTCTGGAACTGGGCCTGCCATACGACATGGTTTACCGTCACCCATTCCCGGGTCCGGGTCTGGGCGTACGTATCCTTGGTGAAGTGAAGAAAGAATACGCTGACGTACTGCGTGAAGCGGATGCCATCTTCATCGAAGAGCTGCACAACTTTGACTGGTACCACAAAACCTCTCAGGCATTTGTGGTCTTCCTGCCAGTTAAATCGGTAGGTGTAGTGGGTGACCAGCGTCGTTACGAATGGGTTGTCTCTCTGCGTGCAGTAGAAACCATCGACTTTATGACTGCTCGTTGGGCGCATCTGCCATACGAACTGCTGGAGAAGGTCTCGAACCGTATTATCAACGAGATCGAGCACATCTCCCGCGTGGCTTACGACGTATCAAGTAAGCCGCCAGCGACGATTGAGTGGGAATAAACCGCTCAGGCGTATCGCGTATCGCGTATCGAAAAGCCACCTTCGGGTGGCTTTTTTGTGCCAGCTCACTCGATAAAGGTGACCGCATTGCTGACGGGTTCGCGGTCTGTACGGCATTGATTCGCGTCAGCTCCGTCCTTGGCATAACCAAACGACATACCAAACAGAATACCGTGGGATTCGGGCAGGCCAAGCAGCTCTCTGATCGGATCCGGGTATTGTCCAAGCGCACCTTGCATGCAGGAGTCGATGCCTTGTTCTTTCATCAGTAACGACAATGTCTGCGCGTAGATGCCCAGATCAACCGCGCCCATGATGCCCAGGTATTTCTCCATAGTGAAAAATACCGCGTGTGGCGCATCAAAGAATGTCCAGTTTCGCAGCATGGCCATGTTGCGGGCCATTTTGTCTTCTCTGGCGATACCCATCGCGCCATACAAAGCGTTGGCTGATCCGAACTGGCGTTCACGATGCTCACCGGAGAGGAGATCTTCCAGTCGAAATCCGGATTCGGTGGGCTTTGTTTCATCACTTCTGCGACTAATGCTTTGCTCAGTTTTTTTAACGCATCTCCCTGAATTACATAGGGTTGCCAGGGTTGAGTATTGCAGTTGGAGGGCGCTTGCTGGGCGGCTGTGAACAGAGTTTTAAGCTGTTCTGATGCGACAGGGCGGTCAGAAAAAGCCCTGACCGAGTAACGTCGTTGTAATAAATGTTCGAGGCTCATTTGTCAGGAGTTCCAATGCAAATGCGTTTTATTGTCCGGGTGGGACGACTTTAAATTAAATTTCGGTCAGAAAGGCAGGTTCTGACTCCTTGGTAACATCTTGTTACATAGACAGCCGTTCATTATCATCCACATTTGATGACAGCCTGTACCTGTGGCGTAAAGTGACCGACTGACGAGGCAATATAACCCTTTCGGCGTATTGCCCCTTCGGTAGCACACCCTTTAGAATCCGGCAAAATTTTCTGAATGGATTGTGAAGCGGTTCCCACTTCTCGGGCGAACCCTTCTTGATGGAGCGATCAGTTATGAAATTCCTGAATGTTCTGGGCACCAATGTCCTGGCGCTGGCGATTGCTGGCACCTTTTCGACAGTGGTAAGTGCAGCCCCGGGTGGCGTGCAGAATCCCGATGCCTGGTATAGCTCAGATGCGGCGGGATCGATTTCCAGTGAATGGTCAGACCGCTCGGGTAATAATCGCGCTCTGG
>JAYNJA010000209.1:4217-4710 GCA_038109705.1 Thalassolituus sp.
GTGCCAACGCGTCTCATAACTTCCATCCGTATACGACTGGGTATACCAGCTCGCGGTACTTCAGAAATTATTACACCAACATAGTTCCCATCGGTGTGCGTGAAACACCACTTTCAGTATTTACCGTTACACGAACCAGTAACTACGTATCGGGGCTTAGCGGACGGATTACAGGCCTGGATGACACTTCTACGTTTGCTGGTGAGCCAGGCCTGAGTCTCGTCGGTACGGGCAATGTTGGCGCTGGTAAGTTTTTGCTTCGCCCCGAGCGCTCCGGCGGTGATGGCATTGACCTGGTCCATTCAGTCGCCGTTGACCTCAATGAAAACACTCTGGCGTACGCCATTATTGGTGGGGCCGATAATGACGAATTCACAGTGGGTCTGAACGGCGTTGAGCAGGACAACAGCGGTGTGTTTGATCCACCGGCGTCGATTACCCGTGGTGATAACCTGACTATTGGCTATGGCCAGAAAGATGACGGTGAAGCCTT
>JAYNJA010000209.1:4790-5126 GCA_038109705.1 Thalassolituus sp.
GTACGTCGGTGCTCTGAGCAGCACTGAGCGTGCACGGGTATCCAGCTATCTTGCGCTGAAATACGGTATTGATCTCAGTGGCAATTACCTGAATAGCACAGGTGGTGTTGTATGGAATGACGCAACCGACAGCTCGCACAATTTCGCCGTGTTCGGCCTGGGACGTGACAGTACCAGTGCACTGAGACAGAAAGTCTCCCGCTCTGTTGAGAGCAGTGACCTGACACTGGCGTTACAGAATGACTTCACTTCTTCAAACGCTTCCAGTGCACGTACTATCGCATTTAACAGTGATTTTTCTTACTTCCTGACCGGTAGTAGTCAGGCATCTATCGC
>JAYNJA010000210.1:0-276 GCA_038109705.1 Thalassolituus sp.
ACGTAGAGGATGTATGAAGCTTCGCGTAGGGTGAAATACAGGAAGAGGTTGTACAGCGCCATGATAAAAATGATGCCAAGGAAGGCACCGGCCCACAGGTACAGTAGCTTTTCCTCTTCTGCTGCATCTTTGTATGTCAGAAGATCAAGAGGGATCAGTAAGGGCCCTGGAGTCTGAATACGGATATAGATTTCCTGCTCTTCAGCGGTGGCATCGTCCAGTGGAAACCAGAATACACGTTGCTCGATAGGGCGTACCGTGAAAGGGCGCTGATCT
>JAYNJA010000210.1:286-2661 GCA_038109705.1 Thalassolituus sp.
GGTGAGGGTAGTTGAGTCGAACAATTGGCTGGCCAAACGATTCAGTAACCCCGGCAAGGCGCACGCGTGCCCATATAGGGTGGCTTGTCTGTCCCAGGTTGTTGTTTATGTTGTCGCGGTGGTGCCAGTCTGTTTCAGGTCGTACCAGAAGCTCATCCAGAGTTTCGCCTTCTCGCTCTTCTGCAAACTCCAGCATAGGAAGAAGGCTGACTTTTTTGCCTGTGAAGTGCACGGTTTCAATAGCGCTGGCGTTGTGCACGAACACCGCTATAAGCAGTATCGTCAACGAGATCAGAGCCTGAATCAGATGAACTGAAAGTACTGCCTTACCTTTTACGGTCTCTGAATTCTTGTGTGGAAGAGCCATTCCTGATCCTAAAATCCCCTGATCTGTACTAGATAAAACTAGTTCAGATTCGGGCAGAGTCAACGCATCAACATACAGCCTGTTTGATAAATGCGACCTGGTTCCGGCCATTCCGTTTTGCCGTATAAAGTAGGGTGTCAGCGGCCTGCAGCAGCTTTTCCCATGCTTCGCGATCAACCGGCTGCTCAACAGTGAGCCCGATACTGACTGTCATAACTTTTTCGGTAGCCTGATCTTTGACTGCATGGTCTTCAAATGCACGGCGCAAACTTTCCGCTTTCTGGCGTGCCTGGTCTGATGTTGCCCCCGGAAGGATAATGACAAACTCTTCGCCTCCGTAGCGCGCGCAGATTGCCTCTGGATCATCAACGGTATTCTTGATGAGGCGTCCAGCTTCAATCAGGCAGATATCACCAAACCGGTGGCCGAATTCATCGTTCAGCTGTTTGAAGTGATCTATGTCGATCATCAACACAGCCAGAGGCTCGTTGTTACGGCAAGCTTCAAGGTAAGCCTGTTCGTACATTTCATCGAAACGACGGCGGTTGAGCAGGCCAGTAAGACCATCGGTCGTACTGAGTATAGCCAGGCGACGATTTGCCTCTTCCAACTCGTTGGTGCGCATACGCACTTTTTCTTCCAGCTCTGCATTCATCGCGATCTGAACATCCATCAGCTTGCTTTGACTACGCAGACGCAGGTCGCGCTCATGATTAATGCGGTCGGCAAAGGCAATGGATAACAGAGCCAGTTCAATCGCCGAACCAATCGCAAGGATGTGCTCTCCAAGGGGGCTGGTCGGAAGAATCGACGCAAGCTCAAGCAGATACCAGCCGATAAATATCAGATACACGAACCATGCTGCCGCAAATAGTCGTGCGTACGGTACGTTTTTGTACCAACCAACAACACCGATATAGAGGCCAGCCAGAACACTGATCGCTCCGGTAACGTTAACGACGGTAAGGAAACTGCTGTAATCCATAAACGCTGAACCCGCAACCAGCAGCCAGGAGTACACTAGCAGTGTCGTCCCCGCGACACGCTCAAAAAGCCCGTAGTTATCGTACAAGCGAATAAAGCGTACAACGAAGACAACGGCTGTTCCCTGCATTAATGCGCTGCTGAGGGCGACGGCGTAGTTATTTGAAATAAAGCCACCGTCAGGCCAGAGGTACTGGTATCCCAATCCTTGCAGAGTTGCCTGATGAATGGCCACAGCTGTCATGTAGGTCAGATAGTAGAAGTAAGCCGAATCCCGCAGTGCTCCCAGAATAAAGGCGTTGTAAGCAAACATAATCAGCAGTATGCCGAAGTACACACCTAGCCCAAGAGAGACATTACGATCATTCACCGCAGCTTGCTCTGAGGTGACCAGGCTGAAAGGAATCAGTAGCGGCCCGGGGGTGTTAATCCGGAAGTAGATATCCGCCGGGCCATCGGCTTTTAATGACTTTAGCGGAAACAGATAAGTACGCTGGTTTACCGGGCGGGAATCGAAGCCACGTTGATCGCCAGTAAAAAAAGAATCGACCACAGTGTTGTTCTGATCAAGGTAGACATCGATATAGTCGTAATGTGGGTAGTCGAGCATCAGGAAGAGCGGGTGTTCAATGTCGCTTCCTACCTTGTCGATCTTCAACCGGAACCATGTCGCGCCATGATCTCTGCCAAGGCTTCGACTGCTCTCAGGTAATGCCAGCCACTCCGACTCGGGTATCGCTAAAGCGTCACTCAGGCTTTCTGACTGACTGAACTGGGATTGCTGCACCAGGTGCTCCAGGTCGAGCTCATCCTGAATCGCGGAAAGGTCTACCCCGTCTGCATTAGCAAAGCTTGCCAAGCATAGTGCCAATAATACTGATAACCGCAGCAATATCACTTTGCTAGCGGCCAGACCCCAGATATTTATTTTCATCGGTACGCAGTAGCGCTCCACTTCTTATTATGGGAGTGCGTTTCCGGGAGAGGGAATGCACAACTCTGAGTATTAAGTTAGCGCAAACGT
>JAYNJA010000210.1:2671-5112 GCA_038109705.1 Thalassolituus sp.
CCACATTAAAAACTTATTAGACACATGAGCATACATGACTATTTAAGCGAAGAATCTACATTTTAATGATCTTTGTCAGTTAAACCTTCTTAACAACTTATACCGTTTTATAAAATTGATAAGGGTCAACTCAGCCTCTCTGTAACAGTGCGTTAATAACTGTATTCGTATGTAGCCTGATACCAATGGAGAGGCAGATGAAAAAGTTATTACTTTCAGCCGCAATCGCCAGTCTGGCATTACCGACCATCCCTGTGATGGCAATGGAAGTTGGCCCCCTGTTTACCGGGGAAGAAGCTGGCGACTGGGGAGTCGGTGCTCATTACTACTATGGCCGCAGTCAGTGGGAAACAGGCAAAGATCTCACTGATCGTATGATTGGCGATGTTACCCAGAAGGGCGCTTACTTCACCGCAGATTACAGCATCTTTCCATGGCTTGAGGCACACGCTGCAGTGGGTGGGATCGGTTATGAAACCACATCGGACTTTCCCGGTGCTGATACCGAATCCTCTATGGATACCATGTTCAGTGCTGCTCTGACGGCTCGGGTCATTGATACCGACTCTGCAGCGTTCGGGCCCTTTTTGCGTTTTACCCGATATTCCGATTACGAGTTATCGGGGGCTGTTGTTAATGGTGGCCCATCGACTGACTTTGAGCTGGAGACCGCCCGGTGGCGCAAATTCAGCGTCGGTCTGATGGCCCAGCACAAAACCGAACCAGCCAATATTTATTACGGTATTTATCACAATACGCACAGTGTTGATCTCGAAGGCACCTACGGTAGCGATATTGTCGACATGACGGCGAAAGAAGATCGCGATGTTGGTCTGTTTATCGGTGCCGTCTGGCCGGTAACTAAGACGCTGGATCTCACGATGGAGTTTGACCGTATTTCAGATTCTGCCGTTGCCGTAGGCCTGAATTACCGTTTCGCACCGACTCGCGTGGTGACTAAAACCCAGGTACTGACTGAGACCGTTTACGTTGAACGCGAAAAACTCGACGGCCCTGCGGTAGAAGAGCGGACAATTCTGTTCCGTGCCGGTAGCGCCGAAGTCGAAAAGGGCTACTGGAGCGAATTGAAAGCCTTCGCAGACTTCCTTAACACCTACAAAGACACCGAAGCCTTTATCGGAGGCCATTGCGACTGTATCGGTTCGGAAGAAGCCAATATCGAATTATCTCAGCGTCGTGGTGATGCAGTGAAGGAGATGCTGGTAGCGCTCTACGGAATTGATCCGGATCGCATTACCGTGCTGGCGATGGGCGAATCCATGCCGGCAGTAGAACCGGATGAGACATACGGACGCAAAGAAAATCGCCGTGCTGTCCTCGTTGGCCGCGCATACAGCGATTACTAATTCAGAACGCAGAAATTTCAGGAGAGTTATTATGTTACGTAAATCATTAAGTTTTCTTACTCTGACTGCTGCGTTGGCATATCCATACACAGCATCCGCTGCAGCTCAGATTCTGTCCCCCGAAGCCGATGGCTGGAAAGACGGGGCCTCAAAAACTAAATTAATCCGCTTACCTGGCGGTACCCTTGTCAGCACTTATGGCTACGGTAACCCTCGCGATAACGAGGTTGTTTATGACCCTAAGGCTCAGTCTGAACGTCCGGCAAAAGATATTTTTGTCACCGTTTCTACCGACGACGGTGGCACCTGGTCAAACCCTATTAATATCTCGAATACTGCAGCGCTGACATCGAAAGACACCTATTGGAAAATCGATGCCGCCACCGGTGATCCAGAGGATATTCCGTCACCTTTTTACGGCGATTCGGGCAAACCGAACATTTTTAACAGCGGTAAATACATTGCCGTAACCTGGGTCGATAAATTCTGCCCTGCGGACGGTAATGGCGGTACCGATGCCGCGGCATCTACTGCTAATGCAGAACAGGGCGCAATTACTTACCCAACGCGCGAAGGTCGCCAACTTCCCTATAGCTGCATGTATGTTGCCTTCACCGATAGTGATCCAGCGGTCGGAAGTAACTGGACGGTAAAACAGTTAACCGCTGGTCAGCGTGATGCGACTCAGGACGCTTCGAAAGCGATCACCGTTAAAAATTCAGATGGCACCGTAGCAAAAGTGCCATGGGTCATTACCTGGCAGGAAGACCCTCAGGGACTGCAGCCTGGAAGTGCAGATGGTCCGGGTGATGGCGTCAGTGGCGCTATAGCGTCAAAAGGTACCGACATCTGGTACACCTTTGTCGATGATATCCGCGCCGGGGATGCGGATGACACATTGAAAACGAACGTGCAGCGTCTGACACAGAACTTCCAGAATTACAGCCGTCATGAAGGTGATTATGAAACAGTCCCACTGACCTCGCTGCCTGTTGAGTCCGGTTACGAATCTGCAACCCGGGCGAACCTGGCACTGGTTCAGGTGAAAGAAGATGGTGCAGTGAAATATAAAAC
>JAYNJA010000211.1:0-271 GCA_038109705.1 Thalassolituus sp.
ACGCGTAACATCATCGCCGCTTAGCGGTCAGATACTGAAAGCTGGTGTCCCCGTATCAAATGCGAAAATCATCCGAAAAGTACAATCGAATGCTACTGAACCAGAGTGGCTCGTTGATGAGTTCCAGACTGACGAAAATGGTTTCTTTAGCATTCCCGTAAAAGAAGAAATCTACTCTCTTAACATGGTTGCACAATTCGGTAGCTCGACCCGACTGGATGTAGAAGTTGACGGAGAGTTACATAACTTCTGGTTCAACGCGACATACAAG
>JAYNJA010000211.1:281-5106 GCA_038109705.1 Thalassolituus sp.
ATCCGGTTCAGAATAAACGGCAATGCATTTGGTTCAAGATGCAAGTGGGATGCAGAGCACGACCCAAAAAAGAAAATATTACCTCCGAGCTAAGTCATTTTTGAATCTGATATATTCACCTAGAAATCAAAAACGGGGCTTTCGCCCCGTTTTTTATTCCCACCCGATAATCAACTTACCTGGTAAGTAAAGTCACCGTCTTCGGTGGCACCAATGTGCACCTTAGTGACTTCTTCGCCTTCGGCCATCTTCGCCAGGCACTCAGACGCCAGTGCAGGGAGCACGGTACGGCTAAGGATGGTTTCGATGTTACGGGCACCGGTATCCGATTCCTGACAGCGCGCGACGATGTTGATCAGTACATCTTCGTCGTAGCTGAATTCAGCACCGTATTTCTCGGTCAGGCGCTTCTCGATACGACGCATATTGATCGCGGCGATCTTCATCAGGTTTTCGTCATCCAGTGGGTAGTAGGCGATGGTGTTCGCACGGCCCATGAATGCCGGTTTGAAGTGTTGCAGCAGGTACGGACGGATATTATCCAGCAGTACTTCTGGCTCTGGCTTTTCTTCAACCTGGTTGAATATAGCTCGAATAGCATCTTCACCGGCGTTCGAGGTCATGATGATGATGGTGTTTTTAAAGTCGATATCGCGACCTTCACCGTCTTTGATCGTGCCTTTGTCGAACAGGTTGTAGAAGATGTCCTGTACGCCTGGGTGGGCCTTTTCCATTTCATCCAGCAGGATGACGGAGTATGGCTTGCGACGTGCTGCTTCGGTCAGTACACCACCTTCACCGTAGCCAACATAGCCCGGAGGCGAACCCAGCAGCATGGAGACTTTGTGTTCTTCTTTGAACTCAGACATGTTGATGGTGGTGATGTTCTGCTCGCCGCCAAACAGTTCATCGGCCAACGCCAGTGCGGTTTCCGTTTTACCCACACCTGAGGTACCACAGAACAGGAATACGCCCATAGGTTTGCGTGGGTCGGTCAGACCTGCGCGTGAGGTACGAATAACCTGAGCCACCGCTTCGAGTGCGTGCGGCTGGCCAATAACACGTTGACCCAAACGATCTGCCAGTGTCTGTACGGCACTGATCTGGTCGCTGACCATTTTACCGACTGGAATACCGGTCCAGTTAGCGATCACTTCAGCAATGGCCTGCTCATCAACGTTGGCCTGCATCAGTGGGCTTTCGCCCTGAATGCCGGCCAGTTCTGCGGTCAGTGCTTTCAGTGTTGTTTTCAGTTCGTCTGTTTCGCCTTCAGACAGTTTTTCGCCGTCTGCAGCCAGGAAGTTGTGATCAATTTTGTCACGGCATTCGCGAATCTGAGAGATCAGCGCACTTTCTTTTTCGTACTGTTCTTTCAGGCTGGTGAGCAGGGTTTCTGCTTCCTGCTTTTCGGCATACAGGGCTTCGAGGCGTTCGGTGTGTTCGCCGGTGGCTGCAGCTTCACGCTCAAGCTTGCCGATCGTGACATCAGCGCGTTGGATACGACGAGTCGCATCTTCAATCGCACCCGGTGTGGCTGACTGGCTCAGTGCTACACGCGCACACGCGGTATCCAGCAGGCTGACCGATTTGTCCGGCAGCTGACGACCCGGAATGTAACGATGTGACAGAACCACAGAAGCAATAATCGCTTCGTCGAGAATACGTACTTTGTGGTGCTGCTGCAGTGACTCAGAAATACCGCGCATCATGTCGATGGCTTTTTCTTCAGACGGCTCTTCAACTTTGACCACCTGGAAGCGACGGGTCAGCGCAGGGTCACGCTCGAAGTATTTTTTGTACTCAGCCCACGTAGTCGCAGCAATAGTACGCAGTTCACCACGTGCGAGTGCTGGCTTCAGCAGGTTGGCAGCATCGCCCTGACCTTCTTTACCGCCGGCACCGATCATGGTGTGTGCTTCGTCGATAAAGAGAATAATCGGGGTCACTGATGCGCGAACTTCTTCAATCACGGATTTAAGACGATTTTCAAATTCGCCTTTCACACTGGCACCTGCCTGCAGCAGGCCAAGATCCAGTGTGCGAACCGCAACGCCTTTCAGTGGGTCAGGCACATCGCCAGCGGCAATTCGCAGAGCGAAACCTTCAACCACGGCAGTTTTACCCACACCGGCTTCACCGGTCATGATCGGGTTGTTCTGACGGCGACGGGTGAGGATATCAATGCACTGACGGATTTCTTCGTCACGGCCGAGAACAGGGTCGATCTGACCGTTCTGGGCACGCTCCGTCAGGTTGACGGTGTACTTATCCAGCGCAGGCGTCTTCGAGGCAGATACAGGGCCATTGCCGGCGATTTCTGCACCTGATTCATCACCACGGATCAGTGAATCGGTTTCGCCTGTGGTACCAAAAATTGCCCGCGCAGTTTCGCGAATGGATTCCGGTGCGATTTCTTTCAGTTCCGGGCAGCTTTCAATCAGCTGACGGCGAGTAGTATCTTCAAGTAGCAGCGCGGCGAGCAGGTGCCCTGAGCTTATGGCTGGCTGACCATAATCCACCGATGCCAGCATCCAGGCATTTTTAGCAGCTTCAACAATGCTTGGGGCCAGAGCCGCCGGACGGCTGCTGCCAGAGCGGAAACGTGCAATGGTGTTAGCCAGCTGCTTCGCCAAAGTCCCCGGGTTGACGTCGTGCTTTTCTAACAGGGTAACGAAGTCGGTATCAGAGATATCCAGTAACTTCAGCAACCAGTGCTCGAGTTCAACGTTGTATTGGCTGTGAGCAAGACAAAGCCCGGCTGCACCTTCCAGCGAATCACGCATGTAGGGCGACATTTTGCCGACCAGTGATTTCAGGTTGATGTTAATCATGGGGAATTTTCCTTTTCATTCTCTGAAACGTTTTATCCGCCAAGGCGGAATATCCTTAATATGCCAGTGGTAATGCGTCATCCGGCACAGGGACATGTTGCGATAATCTGATCGACAGAGAGCCACCCTCTATCTGGTCAGGGTTCATATAGCTATTCCAACCGAGCATAGGTTCTGACTTTCGTGAGTCGAACAGGTCGCTGATCGGGAAGTATTTTTCATCGAGTTTTACTTCGATATCGAAGTCCTGTTCGGACCCCACACTCATGCGAATAAATGCTTTAAGTTCTTCGAGCATTTTCGAGCCGGGTGCCAGCTCTTTAAATTCATCTTCACTGTGAGGTACGACGGTGACAGTGAACTTACTCTGCGCCTGATAACAACGTGAACCCATCACTGTACTGACACCCAAACAGTTGTTCACACCATGGGGGTATTCTTCATCTGGCATCCGGCAGCGGGCATCTTCAGGCAGGTCGTACCAGGCACCATTAAATTGCTGAATTGTTGCTTCCAGGCCAAACATCCCTGAAATACTGCTACGTAATGATTCGGCAGAACAGATAGAACGTCCGAAATGTCCTGCGTACTGAGCGATGGGTTCGTCCGGCATACTGCTGCGGAAACGCAGCTCTGGAATGCCAAGCCCTGCTAACGACAGCAAAGCATCCGTAAAAAGATCTTTCTGTTCACTGTGATTATGCTGGGCGCGTTCGTATTCCGGCACCATCTGGTATTTGTGCCAGGCCTCATAAAACATAGAGATGGTTCTGTGATTGAACAGATCCAGATAATCTCTTAAGGCACTGTTTTTCTGACGTAATTCGGCAATAACCGCTTCACTGAGGTAGTAAGGCATAACCCCCTGACTACCGGTCAGGCCCATCATTGCGACTTCCATCTGCCACTGCAGCGCCGGGTTTTCTTCCGACTCGTGACTATGAATACGCTTCTGACTTACCTTGGTAACATCGGAACCGTTAAACGCCAGACTCGGTCGCGAAGTAAAATGCACCGCCTCCTGGTCAGGACGCGCCAGCCCTGCCAGACGTCCATCCGCGACGTTTTCGTCAGCATCCGGATAATGACGCGCAGCGGATTCCAGCAGACGTACTGCCTGAAAGAAATCAAAACGATGTGGCTCTGACTGCAGCTGCTCAATCAGATTAAGGCTTTTTCGCCGGCGCGTGGTGGCCATCGCTTAAGCTCTCCATCTTTTCCGCTGAGTCTTACCGTCAGTTTGGTAAACGAGTTAATTGATCCATATAAACCGAAGAATCGCTCCATCACACTGGAGAAAATCAACGGGCTGGTGCCGGCAAGCATGACGGGATCAAGCACCAGTTCGATCTGTGTTCCGCGACACAAAGACACCAGACCATCCACCGTAATCGGCGAGGTCACTGGTTTCGTATGAATTTCCATGATGGCATCGATCATATTGCGGGTGCTGGCCGAATCACGAAAATCATATAAACGCAGAATTTCTTTTAAGGCTTCAACCGAACCGCCACCCTGACTGAGGGAGAGATGATTCAGGTTAAGATGCGAAATCAGTCGCCAATAGCCGCGCTCTCGCATCGGTGGGCGCACCGTCGCGGTTGGATTCACCACACACGAAATACGCTCTGTAGGTAATTCATCATCGACCACTTCGAAATAGGGCTTGCCCTGTCCTGTCGGTAACTTACGCGGCACGTTTCTATTGGTGCACAACAGGCGCATTTCCAGGTTCTGGTTCCGCACTTCGTACGGATTAAAGGCCATATCCACCAGACTGATATCCACTTCGGATGCCAGCTCATTACGGTGATCACCTTCCATCACTTCGCGGCGATGGGTTAACCAGAAGGCCGCATGCTTATCGGTATTGCGGCTGTGGTTAAGGCCATAGAAAGGACGGTAACGAGTGTAGTTACCATCACTATCCGTTGCACCGGCTTCCTGCACGCTGTATACCTCGAGCCCTTCACGGCGACGTGAATCAGGGATAA
>JAYNJA010000212.1:0-5101 GCA_038109705.1 Thalassolituus sp.
GTTTTATCCAGAGCAGCATCCGCTAGTGTAAAAGGCACATTCATGCGGGAGCGGTTGTTCTTCGCAACCGGGTTTGCATAAAAATCGTTGGTATCAATAAAGCTGTACAGTTTCTCGGCTTTACGACGGTTCAGTTCAGCCATCGCCTCAACGCCGCCCTGCTCTTTCAGCCATTCGAACACCAGACCAGCAAGGTACCAGCTGTATGTCGGCGGTGTGTTATACATAGAGCCGTTGTCTGCTGCGACCTTGTAATCGAACATAGTCGGCGTACCAGCAATGGTATTACCCAGCAGATCTTCGCGCACAATCACCACACACAGACCCGCTGGCCCAATATTCTTCTGAGCGCCGGCATAAATCAGCCCGAACTTTGAGACATCCACAGGCTCAGAGAGAATTGAAGACGAGTAGTCAGCAACAAGCGGCTTATCACCCACCTCAGGGATGTAATCGAACTCCACACCACCGATGGTTTCATTTGGTGTGTAGTGCACATACGCGGCATCTGCACTCAGGTTGAGTTCATACTGCGCTGGCGCCGAAGTGAAGTTATTGTCTTTAGTCGATGCAGCAACATTTACATCGCAATAACGACCAGCTTCCTGAAGGGCTTTAGTCGACCACTGCCCGGTATTAACGTAGTCCGCCTTAGAACCGCCACGCAGCAGGTTCATAGGGATCATGGTGAACTGACTGCTGGCGCCGCCCTGCATAAACAACACTTTATAGTTGTCAGGAATCGCCATCAGGTCACGCAGGTCCTGTTCCGCTTTTTCAGCAACACCAACGTAGTCTTTACTACGGTGGCTCATTTCCATGATGGACATGCCTCTTCCGTGCCAGTCGGCAAGCTCTTTGCCAGCACGTTCCAGCACTGCAGTAGGAAGGGCCGCCGGGCCCGCACAGAAATTATAAATTCGGCTCATTTTGCTTTACTCAAACAGCAATAACTTAAAAAAACTTAACGTTCAGATCGACGTTTGTGTCGGCCAGAAGCAGCTGCAAGCAAGGCAGCAAGAACGCCCAACATCAACCCACCAACACCGCCTAACGCAATAATCAAAGCTTTCTTCGGTTTAACCGCCTTAATTGGAAGCAGCGCAGGCTGGTCTATTTCAACCATTTGCACACTATCCCAATCAATCGACAGCGACTCTAAAGATTCTATGTAACTTTCGATAACCGGCAGGCCTTCAATAAAAAGATCTTCACGGCCATTCTCTGCACGCGCCCGAAGCTGATCAGCTTCTTTCTGTAGCGCCCGCTGACCCATCATATACAAAGGTGGCTCACTGCTGACGACAACATCATTAGTGTTATAAAACGGTTTATCCTGACCAATACTCCCTGCGACAGCTGCCGCCTCTTCCAGCAAAGCAATGCGTCGCACTTTCTCTGACTCATAAATAATCCGGAAGTTATCTGCCCAGCCGCGATTCAGCTTAAGTTGCGCATCAACTTTACGCTCTAACTCACTCTTTACTTGCTCGGTATAGAGGTTCAACGAAAACTCTACATAGCTGTTAAGTATATCCCGCGCTGCTACTGGATCAGCAGCCAGCTCAAAGGCCACCTCAATATAGATATCCTGATTACCTTTTGCTCCAGGATCAGTAAAACCGAAACGGCGGAGAAACTCTGAAAAATTCTGTTCCTCTGTCAGTGTTTCGTTATACAGAAGCGTTCGAATATCACTATCTACTACTGCCAATAGTTCCTGATAAAACGCTCGACGAGCAGCAACTGAACGGAGTACAGCACGTGCGCCAGCAAAAGCCGTGGCGTTACTTATTTCAAACACTGCCTCATCAGAAATCTGAACTTCTGCACCACTCGTTTTACCCTCAGAACGCACCAGCGTAATACTGGTTTGCAGCGCCGGTTGACTGAAGGGCAATAAACCAGAGGAAGATGATTGGGTAACAACTGCTTGTGTTTTATAAACTGGTACCGCAATAAAAGCATACAGAGCAGCGACAACCACTCCGGCAACCAATGCTCCAACCAGCCAGTACCATTTATCTACAACATCATCGACCAGGTCAAACAGGTCGATTTCCTCATCGGCATTTTGCTTAACAGGCATCTCAGCCATTAGCTTTCTTCCCCACTATCCTTTACATCAGCTGAGCTATCGGCATTACTCTCGATAACCTCGCTGGTCTCCCCATCGTTTCGCGCAGAATCTTCGTCTTCATCCGCATCACAAATACGCTCAACACCAACGAGCTTCTCTTTTTCAGCAACCTTACTCAGAGTCACACCCTGGGTGTTACGACCCAGCACAGAAACTTCGTCGACGCGCGTACGCACCAGAGTACCGCGGTCACTGACCAGCATAACCTCGTCGCCATCGAAGACCTGTACCGCGCCTACCAGAGCACCATTACGGTCACTGGTAACCATAGCGATAACCCCCTGCGTGCCACGACCTTTGGTCGGGAATTCTTCTACTTTGGTGCGCTTACCATAGCCGCGCTGTGAGGCCGTCAGAATGGTTCCGCCTTCCTGAGGTACGATCAGAGAGATAACACTCTGATCATCAGCGAGCTTGATACCACGAACACCACGGGCTGTACGCCCCATGGCACGCACGTCGGTTTCTTTAAAACGCACTGCTTTACCCGCATCGCTCAGCATCAGGATATCCTGAGTCCCATCGGTAATCGCAACGCCAACCAAGTGATCACCTTCGTCCAGTTCACAAGCGATGAGACCCGTGGAACGTGGGCGGCTGAACTGATCCAGCGTCGTTTTCTTCACCGTACCACGTGCAGTCGCCATGAAAACATGGAGGTCTTCGCGGTATTCATCGACCGGCAGAATGGCGGTAATCCGCTCGCCTTCTTCGGACAGATTCAGGACGTTCACAATCGGGCGGCCTTTGGCATTACGGCTTGCCTGTGGAATGTCGTATACCGTCAGCCAGTAAACTTTACCGGCGTCCGTAAAACAGAGCACCGTATCGTGGCTGTTCACCACCAGCAGGTGTTCGATAAAGTCTTCATCTTTTACCTGTGCAGCAGACTTACCTTTACCGCCGCGTTTCTGCGCCTGGTAAGTATCCATCGGCTGAGTCTTGGCATAGCCGGTATGGGACAGGGTCAGCACCAGCGTTTCTTCCGGAATCAGGTCCGCCATGGTCAGATCGCGCTTCTGAGCGATAATCTCAGTGCGACGCTCATCACCGTATTCCTCACGAATGGCTTCGAGTTCTTCGCGGATAACCTGCATCAGTCGCTCTGGGCTACCGAGAATTTCAAGATACTCTGCAATTTCTGTCAGTTTCAGCTGATATTCTTCAATCAGTTTTTCGTGTTCAAGACCGGTCAACTTCTGCAGACGCAGATCCAGAATCGCCTGAGCCTGAACTGGCGACAGGTGGTATTTACCATCGCGGAAACCGAACTCTTCTGGCAGGTCGTCCGGACGGCAGGCGTCTTCGCCCGCACGTTCCAGCATATCGAGAACGTCACCCGGCTCCCAAGCCTGAGCAATTAAGCGTTCTTTGGCTTCGGCAGCATTCGGCGATTGCTTAATCAGTTCGATGACCGGATCAATGTTCGCCAGTGCCAGCGCCAGACCTTCAAGAATATGGCCACGTTCACGCGCTTTACGCAGATCGTAAATGGTTCGACGAGTGACCACTTCACGGCGATGCTTAACAAACGCATCCAGCAACTGTTTCAGGTTCAGCGTCTTAGGCTGGCCGTCAACTAAGGCAACGGTATTGATACCAAATACGCCCTGCAGCTGAGTCTGCGCAAACAGGTTGTTCAGAACCACTTCTGGCATTTCGCCACGGCGCAGCTCGACCACGATACGCATACCGTCTTTGTCCGACTCGTCGCGCAGCTCGGTAATCCCTTCGATTTTCTTCTCTTTCACCAGCTCGGCGATCTTTTCGATCAGACGGGCCTTGTTCACCATGTACGGAATTTCAGTGAAGATGATAGACACCTTGCCGTTCTTTTCATCTTCTTCGAAATGATGGCGGGCACGCAGATAAATACGGCCACGACCGGTACGGTAAGCATCAACAATACCGTCGCGACCATTAATGAAAGCGCCTGTCGGGAAGTCCGGCCCCGGGATGTACTCCATCAGATCATCGACAGTCAGATTCGGATCATCGATGAGAGCGAGGCAACCATTCAATACTTCAGTGAGGTTGTGTGGCGGAATGTTCGTCGCCATACCTACCGCAATACCTGATGAACCGTTAACCAGAAGGTTGGGTACACGAGTCGGCAATACTTCGGGAATCTGTTCGGTACCATCGTAGTTAGGTACCCAGTCGACGGTTTCTTTATCAATATCAGCCAGCATGTCATGGCTGATTTTCTCCATCCGGATTTCCGTGTAACGCATCGCTGCCGCAGAGTCACCGTCAACCGAACCGAAGTTACCCTGGCCATCCACCAACGTATAACGCATGGAAAAGTCCTGAGCCATACGAACAATGGTGTCGTATACCGCAGAGTCACCATGAGGATGATATTTACCGATTACGTCACCAACGACACGGGCAGATTTTTTGTATGGTTTGTTCCAGTCGTTCCCAAGAACATTCATCGCATGCAGAACACGACGGTGAACTGGCTTCAGTCCATCCCGGACATCCGGCAGTGCACGCCCGACAATAACGCTCATGGCATAGTCGAGGTACGACTGCTGAAGCTCATCTTCAATATTAATCGGAAGAACTTCTTTGGCTAAATCACCCATAAAACTCTGGCCCGTGCTGTTTTCCGCCTGAGGCGGTAATCCTTATTTTAAATGGGCGCGCTGACACGGCCCGAAGAAGGCCCGAATCATACCACAAAACAGGCAGATACCTAATGAGAGCTCCTGAATGGCCGCACAAGCCGTTTTTGCATCTGAACGTATGTTCCCTACTGTATAAATAACACACAGCCTGAGCGTGTTAATTCGCCCTGACCTCCCGCTATTAGGTATAATGCGCACACTAAAATCAGCCTTCACATGACGAAGGCTTAGAATGACACCCCGATACAGGAATCTGAACATGACGGCTGATCTACGTATAGACGCCCGCTGGGTGCTGCCGATGGACGACGACAACAGTGTCCTTGAG
>JAYNJA010000213.1:0-5080 GCA_038109705.1 Thalassolituus sp.
AAAAAGATCTACCGTGCCACTAGCAAATCTCAGTATGTCGCCGGTAACTGCTCAAGCCTCGGGCAATGGCCTCTGCCTCATCCGGATAACCGCAAAGAGCGTCCGTTCGGCAAGAAAGTGGTGTTCACCGGAACTGCGCCCGGCACCGAGAACTATCCGATCTCAAGCAACATGCTGGAATGGTTCGGCGACCTGTCGTTGGCGATCAAACTGCACCCATATATCTGTAACGATCAGACAACGGTACGCCGCCTGATGGACGGATGGATGGATGCGCTCTATGCGCTCATCCCAGAGCCCGAAAAGCCGGAATCCCCAGAGTCCCTGAAGCCAAAAACTGCTGAACCTGCCTGATACGACATTTCGGGTCAAACCTGCAATTCCTGCCAGAGCGCGTACAGAAGTGCGCGCTCTCTTCTGTCGCCAAATTCCTCTTACTGATAAGATTCTGAACATCATCACGCAGCCGCTTTCGTGCGGACTCCGGTAACAACAAAAATAATAAGGAAGGCCCAATGGCAGAAAAAGATTACATTGCCATGTGGTACCACGCGCGCAAACCGTATGGCATCAACGACCTGATTCAATGGGGTTGGTACGACCCGGACAATCAGCACATCGATTGGAAGACCTGGCACCACGCCGATGCCGATGGCATGGCTGGCTTCGCCAATATCCTGCGTCCGATGGGCTACCCCTGCTCGCCGCTGCCGACCTGCAACGAAACCAAAGTGCCGGGCTGGAGCGAAATCAGCAAGGCAAAGAAAGAATTTCCGACGGAAGAAGGCGAGAAAACGGTTCGCTGGAAAAAAACTTACGACTACGTCGATAACGATACCTTCACGCCCGAAATCGCCTGCCTGAACGAAGAAGAAACCACCCGCCTGAATACCTGGTGTAAGGCCAATAAAGTCAGCCCGGGTAACCTGATTTACTCTGAACTGAGCAACATAGTGGCAGCTCGACTGGTTGAAGGCGACGAACCATTTTACTGGTTCTACCCAGTCAACGTGCGCGGCGCAACAGGTATCAAAACCGAAAGTTTTAACCAGGTTTCCGGCTTCTACATGCTCACCGATCCGAAATCGACAGCACAGGACTGGCAGACTCAGATGCGCCAGCGCTTCAAAGCCAAGCAGCACTGGGGCAACTGGAAGCTGGCTAACATCGGCAAATGGGTAGGCTACACCGGTGTAAAAGTGATTTACCGCTTCACCAGTGGTAAGCAGTTTTACATGGGCAGCTGCTCGAATCTCGGTAGCTGGCCGTTACCGGGTCAGGACAACCCGCCAAAGCAAGATAACCTGCGCTTGGTTGCAGTTGCTCCGGGGACAGCAAACTACCCGATTTCAGCGACCATGACAGAGTGGTATGGCCAGCTGACATTTACGCTGAAAATGCACCCCTACATCTGCCCGGACCAGCAAACTGTGCGCGATATTGCCGATGCCTGGCGTGATGCACTACTGAAAGCCATCGCCTGATTCTGATCTTCGGTGACCTTTACTGGCCCGTTTGTCCACCACACCATGTGATATGGGGCACACGGGCCACACACCAAACTCCCTGGTGTAACTGTTGTGACTATCTTCGCAGTCTCAACAACCCACTTCCTCCTAAGCTTTTCTGACAGCAAGACTATTGCATCACGCTCAGGAGTCCTCGTGGCCGAAAAAGATTACATCGCAATGTGGTTCAACGCCCGTCGCCGTTATGGCATCAGCGATACCATTTACTGGGGCTGGTTCTATCCTGAAACCCGTTCCATCGAATGGAAATCATGGCGGCATGCGGATGCCGATGGCCTCGCAGGCCTGGCGATCGAAATGCGCAAATTGGGTTACCCCTCAACACCGCTTCCTGTCTGCAACGAAAAGGCGGTACCCACATGGAAAGAAATTAAAGCCGCACACAAAGAATATCCGACCGACGAATCACCCAAAACAATTCGCTGGAAACAAAAATACGATCATCCGGTAAACACCCTGTTCAAGCCTGAAGTCGCTGCTCTGACCAAAGAGCAGTCAGACAAAGTGAAAGCCTACTGCAAAGAAATCCGGGTAAGTCATGGCAATATGCTGTTCGCCGCGCTGAGCCGGGTTATCTCGCAGGAACTGATCGAAGGTAACGAGCCTTTTTACTGGTTCTTTCCGGTGAACGTGCGCGGCGCGACGGGCATTCAGACTGAAAGCTTCAATCAGGTGTCCGGCGTGAATATGCGTGTCACACCCGATAGCACGGCCGCCGACTGGCAGACCCAGATGCGCCAGCGCATGAAAGCCAAAGAACACTGGAGTATGTGGAAGCAGGCCTGTCTGTCGAAATACCTGGGAGACTGGGGTACCGCCCTCGCCTATAAACTTACCAGCGGTAAGCAGTTCTACGCTGGCAACTGCTCCAATCTCGGCAGCTGGCCACTGCCTCACGCCAACAACCCAGCAGACCCCGGCGATGGTCGTTTGCTGGTCGGAGCCGCACCCGGCACTGCCAACTACCCCGTATCCAGCAGCATGATCGAATGGTACGGAGCAATAGGTCTGACACTGAAGATGCACCCGAGCATCTGCAAGGATCAGGATATGGTGCTCAGATTGAGCGATATGTGGAAAGACGAAGTGCTGCGGGAGAGCGGGCAACTCGAAGACCAGCGTCCGACTGAAAATAGCAAAGCGCTCTGATCAAAGCAGCCCTTAATAGAAAAGCCCGCAAAAGCGGGCTTTTCATTAGCAGGCAGAGCAGAAATTACTGCGCATTGCCGTAACGCTGCTGAAGCGCCTGAATACGTACATCCAGAGGCGGGTGAGTCGCGAACAGCGCAGAGAACTTACCTTCACCGCGGATACCGAACGCCACCAGCTCGCCTTTCAGTTCACTTGGCTGCTCGTAGGTTTCTTTTAAACGCATCAGCGCAGACGCCATCGCCGCCGGGCTTACCAGCTCGGCACCGGCCTGATCGGCACGGAACTCACGACGACGGCTGAACCAGGCAACGATAGTCGACGCCAGAATACCCAGTACGATCTCAGCAACGATGGTCGCAACGAAGAAACCAATGCCCGGGCCGTCTTCGTTCTTAAAGATCGCTTTATCGACGAAGTTACCGATGATACGGGCAAAGAACATCACGAACGCGTTCACCACCCCCTGAATCAGCGCCAGCGTCACCATGTCGCCGTTGGCGACGTGACCAATCTCATGGCCCAGTACTGCTTTCACTTCGTCTTTGTTCATACGCTGCAGCAGGCCTGTAGACACCGCCACCAGCGCATCGTTTTTGTTCCAACCAGTAGCAAACGCGTTCGGTGCATCCGACTGGAAGATACCGACTTCCGGCATGCCGATACCGGCTTTGTCCGCCAGCTCTTTTACTGTACTGACCAGCCACTGCTCGCCAGAGTTATGCGGGTTGTCGATGATCTGCACACCCATGCCTTTTTTCGCCATCCACTTAGAGATGAACAGCGAAACAAAGGAGCCAGCCATACCGAACACAAGACAGAAGATCAGCAGTGACTGCAGGTTCAGGCCTGAACCGCTCTGCTGAAAATAGCTATCGACGCCCAACAGACTCAGCGTAACGCTGGCCACCAGAATGACCGCGAGGTTAGTCGCCAGAAACAGGAAGATACGAAGCATGGTTATGCTCTCCGTTAATTAAACTCGTTCTATGATGCCTGAAATGGGGATCTTTCTCCCCGTTATCAATACGTGCCATGTGTAAAAAAACGTGATGACGCCAGCAGACATAGGTATCATGCGGCCTACCCAGGGGGAGGTCGCCGACGTGCAACCTGAGATTAGCAGATGCTTAAACCCCGGAACCTGATCCGGTTAGTACCGGCGTAGGAATGGGAAGGCAGCCGTGCTGGCTGCATGACAATTCAGATATCGTGCTCTGCACACCTACGCGACAGCCGGGTCTTTGTTAACCACCAGTATTAAGGTTTACAGGAAGACCCATGACTCCAAAAACATTCCGCACACCACTGGCGATGGCCATCGTTGCTGCTTCCACCTTTGCACACGCCGAAGTTGAACTCGCGCCAGTCACCGTTGAAGCCGACTTCCGCCAGACCGACGTTCAGCAGATTCCAGAAGCTGTAACGGTTGTCGGCAGCGAAGACATCGAAGCCCGCAGCGCCGAACACCTCGAACAGGTACTGAGCTTCGCGCCCAACGTGAACTACTCCTCTGGTGCCTCCCGCGGTCGTTTTTATCAGATTCGTGGTATCGGTGAACGCAGCCAGTTTATCGACCCAGTAAACCCATCGGTAGGTCTGGTGATCGACGGTATCGACATGACTGGCCTTGGCGGCGCAGCCACCCTGTTTGATGTGCAGCAGGTAGAGATTCTGCGCGGCCCACAGGGTACCCGCTTTGGTGCCAACGCTCTGGCAGGCATGATCAACATCCGCTCCAACGACCCGACCAAAGAAACAGAAGGCTATCTGTCTGCCCGCGCTGGCAACTACGACAGCTACGGTCTGGGTGGTGCGGTATCTGGCAGCCTGAGTGAGTCGGTTCAGGGGCGTATTGCCGTCAACGGTTACCAGTCAGACGGCTACATCGACAACACCTTCCTGAACCGCGATGACACCAACAACATCGACGAAATCGTTGCCCGCGGTAAGCTGGCGATTCAGGTCAGCGATGACACTGACGTCGGTCTGACCTACCTCTACGCCGATATCGACAACGGCTATGATGCATTCAGTCTGGATAACACCCGCGAGACACTGTCAGACGAACCGGGCACTGACGCTCAGGACACTCTGGCCTCAGCCTTGAGCATCAACTCTCAGCTCAGCAGCGCGGTTATTCTGCAGACCGAACTGACCTCAAGCTTCTCTGATGTCGAGTACAGCTACGATGAAGACTGGTCGTACGTCGGTATCGCACCGGGTTGGGAATACAGCTCGTTCGACCAGTACCTGCGTGAGTACGAGCGCCACACTGCGGACATCCGTCTGCTCTCCGGCACCGACGGCCGCCTGTTCGGTAACAGCACCGACTGGGTAGTTGGCCTGTACGCGATGCAGCGTAATGAAGACCTGACCCGCAACTACACTTATCTGGCGGA
>JAYNJA010000214.1:0-5077 GCA_038109705.1 Thalassolituus sp.
ACCCGAAAGATCCGGAAACCTTTATCGGCCCGATGATTTCTGAGAGTGAAGCAGAACGCCTGCATGGCTGGATTAACGATGCTCTCAATCGTGGCGCGACACTGCTGTGCGGTGGCGAACGTGACGGCAATATGCTGCAGGCGACATTGCTTGAAAATGTGCCGACAGATTGTGATGTCAGGGCCGAAGAAGCCTTTGGACCTGTCGCGATTCTTGAGCCTTTCCATGACTATGATGAGGTTCTTAAACGCGTTAACGACAGCCGTTATGGTCTGCAGGCGGGTATTTTTACCCGTGACCTTTATAAAGCCCAGAAAGCCTGGGACACGCTCGAAGTCGGTGGTGTTGTGATTGGAGACGTACCAAGCTGGCGCGTCGATCATATGCCCTATGGCGGCGTAAAAGACTCAGGTCTGGGGCGCGAGGGTATCCGCTGGGCGATGGAAGATATGACAGAGCTCAGACTGATGGTGATTCGTACGCCCCAGTAAAAGCGACGTCCGGAAAATAAAAAAGCGCAGCCAGTTTCAACTAGCTGCGCTTTTTTATTTCTTCGATATATCCAGGAAAAGCTGAATTACAGGTGCAACCCGCACTCGGTTTTTTCTTTACCCTGCCAACGTCCGGCACGGCCTTTTCCTTTTACTGTGCAGTGCGCACAGCCAATCGACTCATAACCTTCCGCTACCAGTGGGTGGAACGGCAGGTCGTGGCTGGCGATGTAGTCGTCGCGCTCTATTTCGCTGACGTCGAGCATCGGAGTAAATTTGATGATGCCACGGCGCTCTTCAAAGATATCAAGCGTTGCGCGATGATCTGATTGCCAGTTCATCAGGCTGGAAATCCAGATGTCGTAGTTGCCTTTGGCTTCTTCTAACGGCTTAACCTTGTTCACCGAGCAGCACAGATCCGGGTCGCTGTTCCACAGTTCTTCTTTGGCCGAGTAGTCGTGCAGGTGGTGGTCTGGCGACAGGTCTTCGACGTTCAGGTTAAAGCGCTTGGTCAGGTAATCCCGGTATTCGATGGTTTCCGCAAAGTGAAAACCGGTGTTCACGAAGTGAATCACCTGCTCCGGGCGGATATTCGAGATGATGTGCAGGAAGTAAGCGGACGTCGCGGCAAATGATGAAGTCACCAGAATCTTCCCAGGATTAAAGTCCTGATACACGCGGCGGATGCGCTCTTCAAAGTTGAGAGGTTTGTATTCCTCGTTCAGCTTTGCAATGGCTTCCTTCGTCAGCCCGAGGCTGTTTGAGCCTGCCTGGCCAATGATGTTGCCTGCTGTTTCGGCATCTGTACTTTTGATCTCGGATTTCTCGGTCACGGATTTCTCACTCATGATGGCATCCATCATGTTGCCCAAAGGGGAATTAGTCAGTGTGTCTTTTCAGACTGTTCTTATGATAAGAACTTTGAAAAGACATGGAAGGAATTAATCGTTCAATTCTTATTCCTGCTGGCTATATATAGGTCAGTACACAGGTTTATATCTAGCCAGCAAGGACGGGGCCGAAAATCGATATCAGTCAATCACACCAAAGCTGATGATGTTCCAGAAGCTGCGACGGTCGACTTCGGTCAAACCACTAGCTTCAAACTTACCGTCCACCAGTTGTGGGTGATCCGGGTAGTTAAGCTTCAGCAGGGCGAGTGAAGTATCGGCCTGTTCCTGCATTTCCAGTAGCTGGTAGGCCTCTGTCATGATCGCTAGTGCATCTTTCACTGCATCTGTTTTCTGGTAGTGCATCAACACTTCTTCACCGCGGTTAGCTGCGGCCAGGTATGCGTGACGCTTCATATAGTATTTGGCGACGTTGATCTGGTAGCTGGCGAGACGTTCGCGCAGATAGATCATGCGGGCGCGGGCATCAGCGTTGTATTCACTGTCAGGGAAGCGCTGAATCAGTTCAGCGAAATAAGCGAAAGCATCCTGCAGTGGGATTGGATTGCGGTAATCGCTGGTGTCACTAAGATAACGCTCCACGAAGGCAAAGCCGAGTTCATAGGTAGCCAGGCCGCGCATGTAATAGGCGTAATCCACCCGGGGGTGCTGCGGGTGCAGGCGGATAAAACGCTCTGCCTTGGCCAGTACGCCTTCAAGGTCTGACATGCGGAAACTGACGAAAATCAGCTCCAGCTGTGCTTGCTCAGCGTATTCTCCGAACGGGTATTGGCTTTCGAGGCGCTTGAGGCGGTCTTCCGCAACCAGCATGTTGTCGTCTTCGATGGCCTCGCGGGCCTCGCTGTAGTACTCCTGTTCGGTGAGCACGTCCCGCTCCGGGTTGGATGAGCAGGCGCTGATCATGGCAGCAGAAAGTAGCGCCAGAACAAGGGTCTTTATGGAGTGCATTCTCATACATCTATATAATTTCAGTTAAGACGTATTAGAACACACCCGCGCCTGATCATCATCAGTCTGCGCACAGAACAGGTTCATTATGACCAGTCAGATTTCTCAGACCGCCGAAGTCCCTTATGAAGAGGGTAATAAACGCCTGGATCAGGTGGCGGCCCGGTTGTTTCCGGATTATTCACGTTCACGCCTGCAGGAGTGGATTAAAGGTGGCCAGCTGTTAGTTAACGGTGAGGTCATGCGTGGTCGTGACAAACTGGTGGGCGGAGAAACACTGTCGCTGACCGCCGAGCTGGAAGCCGAGGGCGACTGGCAGGCGGAAGATATCCCACTGGATATTGTTTATGAAGATGATGACATTCTGGTGCTGAATAAACAGGCTGATCTGGTGGTTCACCCGGCAGCAGGTAATTACACCGGTACCTTGTTGAATGGTCTGCTGTTTCATTGCCCTGAGTTAGTGAACATCCCACGTGCGGGTATCGTTCATCGTCTGGATAAAGACACAACAGGCCTGATGGTTGTCGCCAAAACGCTTCAGGCACAGACGCATCTAGTCGCTCAGTTGCAGGATCGTAGCATGGGCCGCGAGTACGAAGCGGTTGTACAGGGATATATGGTATCTGGTGGTACGGTAGATGAGCCGATTGGTCGTCACGGTACTCAGCGCACCAAAATGGCGGTAAATCCTATGGGAAAAGAAGCCGTTACTCATTATCGTATCCTGCATAAATTCCCATCACACACTTATGTACGTTGTAAGCTTGAAACGGGTCGTACCCACCAGATTCGTGTTCATATGGCTTACATCGGGCATCCACTCGTCGGCGATGCGACCTATGCTGCACGCACTCGCCTGAAAAAAGGCGTGGGCCCTGAATTACGTGAGATGCTGGCGAAGTTTCCTCGTCAGGCTCTGCACGCCCGTGTGCTGCGCGTGATTCATCCGAGAACGGAAGAGCTGATGGAATGGGAAGTTGAATTGCCCGATGACTTCGTTGAGCTGCTGAATTGCCTGGCTGACGATCAGGAAGCCCAGGAACTGGATTAACTGCTAATAGAACTCGCTGAGCCTGCATATGATTGACCTGCACCAACCCGACTGGCCCTTACCTGAGAGGGTGGAAGCACGCTTTTCCGGACGTCGTGGTGGTGTGTCGGTTGCGCCGTATCACAGCTTCAATTTAGGTGATCATGTTGGAGACCTGCCCGAAGCAGTGGCTGCAAACCGTCAGGCCCTCCTAAAGGCGTTACCTGGCGCAGCCCAGATTCAGTGGCTCGAGCAGGTCCATGGAACAGATGTATATCGGGCGCCGAGGTTCGGTGTGCCTTGTGGGGATGCCAGCTTCACTACAGAAGCTGGCGCAGTGTGTGCGGTGATGACGGCAGATTGCCTGCCGGTACTTTTCTGCAACAAAGAAGGTACTCAGGTTGCTGCAGCTCATGCGGGCTGGCGCGGGTTAGCTGCGGGAGTTCTGCTCGAAACATTAAATACCTTTGATTCTCCTTCAGATGTCACCGCGTTTCTTGCACCTGCAATTGGCTTTGATGCGTTTGAAGTCGGGCCTGAAGTAAAGCAGGCCTTTGCCGGGGCTCCAGAACAGTGCTTCCGGGCCGGGGAGAATGATCGCTTATACGCCGATCTGTTCGGCCTCGCGCGCTGGCAACTGGAGCGCGCCGGAGTCGCCTCGATATACGGTGGTGGCATCTGTACTCACTCCAAAAGTGACGAGTACTTCTCTTATCGTCGCGACGGCGTCACCGGCCGCCAGGTGAGCCTGATATGGATTCGGCGCTAGCTTTTTGCCCTGAGCGTAATTACCCCCACAAAATACATTGGATAATCTACGTCGAACCCTTGATTTTACTGGGTTTTAATGGTTCCCAGTAGCTGTATCTGCTGTTAGAATATGCGCCATAAATGTCATTGAGCTCAGTGCTGCACACCCGGAGCCCCGCCGATGACATAGACGGCCTCAGCTGCGGTTATCCATCGCACCGGCCCTGACCCCGGCTTCCTGGACCAGGCATCGGGTATCTGATGAGAAACTATAAGTGACTCATCCAGCCTTTAAGGATCTGCCCGCTGTTTCGTTTAAGCAGATGCAGCTCCGACCGTTTTGTTACGTAGCATGCCAATGTGGGCGTGCGTGAGTACGCAATGATGCTACGCAACATAGTTACACATTGATGTTCGACGCTGAACATAAGAATAGAGGATACAACGGTGGAATTGATTTCCGGCGGCGATATGCTGGTTCGTGCCCTTCACGAAGCTGGTGTTGAATATATTTATGGTTACCCGGGCGGCTCACTGCTGCACGTTTACGACGCTGTCTATAAGCAGAGCGCAGTAAAACACGTCCTGGTACGTCACGAGCAGGCCGCTGCTCACATGGCTGATGGTTATGCTCGCGCAACTGGTAAACCAGGCGTGGTCATGGTCACCTCTGGTCCAGGTGCAACCAACACAGTGACAGGCATCGCAACTGCTTTCACTGACTCGATTCCTATGGTCATTATCTCTGGTCAGGTAATGAGCCATCTGGTGGGCGACGACGCCTTCCAGGAAACCGACATGCTGGGTGTGTCACGTCCTATCGTGAAGCACAGCTTCGCAGTACGTCGTCCGGAAGATATCCCTGAGATCGTTGCTAAGGCATTTTATATCGCCAGCACTGGTCGTCCGGGTCCGGTTGTTATTGATATTCCGAAAGACATGAC
>JAYNJA010000215.1:0-5069 GCA_038109705.1 Thalassolituus sp.
GTATTGATACGGGCATCCAGGCCCTCAAAAGAAAGAAACTCGCGATAAGCATCAGCGGTGGTTGCAAACCCAAACGGTACAGACACCCCCAAGGCCGACAGATTACCAATCATCTCCCCCAGCGAGGCATTTTTGCCTCCCACCTTTTCAACGTCTTCAATGGTGACCTGATCAAACTTTAAAACATAATCAGACAACGGATTTCTCCTTAACTCTGGTGGATCTGTAACTTCTGGAGGATTCGCCTGCATTGGCATATAGTGGCGAGCTGTAATACTAAGTGGACGCAGGAAAAATTACCACATGAAGCGCTACGCCTATTTCATTTCAGACGGCACCGGCATCACCGCAGAGACACTGGGCAACGCCCTCCTTGCCCAATTCGACAAACTAAGTTTTACCCGGGTTACTCTGCCCTACATTGACTCTCCGGAAAAAGCGATGAAAGCCGTCGCTAAAATCAACGAGTCTGCGAAAGAAAGCGGCCTCCCTGCGATCCTGTTTGACACCATTATCGACAAGAACATCCGCGCAATCATAGATACCGCTGATGGATTTAAAGTCGATATTTTTGAAGCGTTCCTGCAGCCGCTTGAGCAGGAGCTAAAAACTGAGAGTTCCTATTCTGTTGGCAAATCGCACTCACCGGCGGACAGCACTAGCTACCTGAACCGCATTGAAGCGATCAATTTCGCTCTTGATAATGATGATGGCGCCAGAACCCGTCATTACGAAGACGCTGACGTGATTCTTGTTGGCGTTTCACGCTCAGGAA
Organism: Thalassolituus sp.; assembly: GCA_038109705.1. Classification (GTDB taxonomy): domain Bacteria; phylum Pseudomonadota; class Gammaproteobacteria; order Pseudomonadales; family Oceanobacteraceae; genus Thalassolituus. The sequence goes on from JAYNJA010000215.1 coordinate 776, forward strand.
AAACACCGACCTGCCTTTATCTGGCGATGCAATTCGGGATTAAAGCGGCGAATTATCCGCTGACTGAAGAAGACATGCATGACCTTAAGCTTCCACAATCATTGATGAAGCACAAACAGAAGCTGTTCGGCCTGACGATAGATCCTGAACGCCTGGCGGCGATCCGGAATGAACGCAAAGCCAACAGCCGCTACGCGTCGTTGAAACAGTGCTATCACGAAGTAGATGAGGTCGAATTTCTTTACGAAAAAGAAAACATCCCCTTTATCAGCACGACAGATAAATCTATCGAAGAAATCTCCACCCGAATCTTGGAAACTACTGGACTTAAGAGATCCCTCGATTAATAAATCAAATCGATCAGTCGGAACACGAATACAGCCCGTTCATTGAGCGGGCTATTTCTTTTGGGCGCACATAAATCAGACCGTGATCAGTGCGAGGGATGGATTCATACTTCCAGATGGCTGAATCAGCAAGCTGCTCGTGTCGCTCATGCATACGCCTTCCTGACAACCCCCCAACAAAACTCATTCCTCGAATATCAGGCTGCCAGGCGCAATAGAAGTCTGCATACTCAACCAGAGCATCAGCGACTGCCGAAACCCCTGCAGCCAGCCCACGGGACTCTGCCATCAAACGTTTGATGGCAATTTCATCTACCCGGTCATTACTTATCCGGGCCGGAGATACAACATCGAGAAATCTGCGGTACAACTCCGGATCATCTGGCCAATCAAACAACTCCTGCCCAAGCGCACGATAAACCTCTGCTCTACTCAGCAGATCGCTGGAACACGTTGACGATAGCGAGGCCGGCTCCACAAGAACAAGTCGGTCAACAAGGAACCGTTCGCGCAGATGCATTGCCAGAAGCCCACCAAAAGAATATCCACCAATATCGAACTGATGCCACCCGAAGTAATCGATCAGGGTACTCACAGAGGAGAGATAATAATCAAACCCTGGCAACAGACGCAGAGAAGCTTTCGAACGTCCCATTAATGGCAAATCCGGAACAAGGATCTCGTCCCATTTATCGAGATATTGAACAACGAACTGCCAGGTCAAATCACCGGGTACCCCGGCACCATGGAGTAACAGCAACCTCCTCCCCGGGTGACCCGAATTGAAAGCATACTTACGGCCAGCAATCACCAAACCATCAATATTAATTCTGAAAGGGGTCGTATCCATCAGCCCAGCGAATCTCAAGTGACATATCTTCTGCAGGTTTAATGTCCAGATATAAAATAAATGAGCTTACATCACGGTCTTCGATAAGAATTCGCGCTTCCTGATATGGAACACTTCGCCAGGTTTCGGGATATGACTCAAGCGCTATATTTTCTTCTGAATAAATGGGCTTCCGGGCATTATTCAAGACAATGAGCGACGCCTTAGCAGGCGCGCCTCTTAAGCGAAGCACCAGAAACCGCCGACCTCGCCAATCAGAAGGCATCGCCCCGATATCGACATACCAGGCACTGTGTTTACCAGTTTTGGTAGGAAACGATCGATAACGCACCGGATCAAACAGCTGCAGCGATTTAAACTGCTCCGTCAGCAACTGAAATTCACCACTGAACATTTCACAGCAAAGACCAGATGTAACAGCAGGTGCAACCCTGAATGGCGGCGCGAGAAGAGGATCCCAGCCAATCACAGCATCATCATCAACGACGACAGATGTTGCTGATTCTTGCTCAGCCTCTGCATCATAGGTCTGGGTCTGGACCCGTCCTTCTGAATCGGTCCAGATATAAAACGCGGGATTATCTTCGTCATACTTTTCAAGGCGACGTTGCACTTCCTCTTCGGTGAAGTACTCATTGTCATCCCCCGGCGGCGAGATTTTTTCTTCAGATTTGGCAGAAGGAGCTATGGGATCATTATGTATACGACCCTGAGCATCAACCCAGGTATAGTAGCCATCGCCGGCCATTGCGGCCGACGACATCAGAGATAGCGCTACGAAGAGAACTCTGAAGATCAGAACTTGGTACGGAAACTGATCCCGGCGTGACCGATTGTCAGCTTGGTATCGACATCGAGACCAGGATAGGGGTTGGTTACCACACATGTCAGACAGTTCCGGTTAAGAGAGTTACTTGAGCTAGGGAAAACGTTATTACTTGAGTCTTCCTGCGAGTCCGCATTGATGTGCTCAACCGACTTCATAAAGCTCATGGACAGATCAATTACTGTATCCAAATCCCACTGATACCCAAGGCCCACAGCATACATACGCATGAAACCAATAGGCGCCTGCAGACTGCGTGAGTCTTTTGGAATCGAGCTATGACGAGGTTCGAATCCCATACGTAATTGGATACGAGAGTTGAGATCCATCGCCATACCAATGTTGTACGTCCATACACTGCGGAAATTCAAAGGCATTTCGAGCGTAGAGTCAGTAACAAGAGTCGGCGACAGAATTTTCGCGGTAGAAAGAAAACTCACCTGCCGGTCAAATTGAATCTCTAAACTATCCCACTCATCAAAATCAGTCCAACCGGCATCAAGGTTGAAGTGAAAGATATCAAAGTAACGAAACTTAATACCCGCCTGAAAATGCTGTGGGTAGGTAAGTTCAGAAGTCACATGACCCGACTCGTAGGTCTGCCCCTGAGGAAACGAGAATATCGCACCAGTGATAGCACCAATGATCGAAGAGTTAAACGTACGGAAGAAGTCTGCAAAATCGTCCGTGTACTCTAATTCATAATCACCAGTAAGCCGTGTTCTTGCAGCACTCTGATATGCCGCACCAAATTTAAACCAGCTATTGGGTTCCCAAAGCATCCCCAGATTAAATGACGGGGAAAGGCTTTCAGTCATCGTGATATCTAATGTGCCGATATCGTCATAAGGACCAACATTACCGCCACAGAGGGTGATAAAGGGCGCCAATGGATCCGATCGTTTTTCCTTACCCGTTTCAGGATCGATATCCAAACAGCCGAACGCGTTCTGCAACTCCTCAAGAACACCAACAAGGACGTTCGGAGCCCGAAGCTCCTGCTCAAGAGAAACAGCCTGATGTGAAAATAACAGACCCGCACCAACTGAGAACTCATCTGTCACTTCATAACCGAACGACGGAGAGAAATAGGTAAGGCGCTGGATCGTTACTTCTTTAGCCTGATATCTACCTGGATCATCGTCGGCCTTCGAGAAACCTGCTGCCATCGGCGCATATATACCATTAGCAAAAGTGAATTTTGAGCCCGGCGGCTTAATAGACACACCAACGGTAGGTAGAGCAACAATCGGCAGTGGAATACCCACACGACCTACTCCAGGGAAATACGCGGCCACATGCGCCGTACTTTTACCCTCAGAAAGCACCGGGTCATTTGCCGGATTCAAGAGACCAGCGTCTTCTTCGTCAAAATCCGATGGGAGGCTAAACTCCGCCTCAGAATTAAGAATAATACTGTGAAACTGAAGTTGAAACTGGCGCCCTTCCAGATGCGTAAGACCTGCAGGGTTGTAATGGATATCCATGATGCCAGTCGGATCTGCCGTAACAGCATTACCCAAGGACATTGCCTTATTGTCAATAAACAGGTTCTGCAGGAGCTCAGCGTTGGCGAGCCCCGGAGCCAACATTGCTGCTAATAACGCTATCTTCCGCATATTAAACCGCCATAAACTGTTATTTATTATCGTTTTATCAGTCATGACTGATTAATTGCCAGAAGATGGCTTCGCACCCTCGATATCAATAGGCAGAGACAGACCCAGCAGGATATCTGGAGAAAGTTCAGTCATACCAAAGCCGACATTGACGTTAGCAATAGTTTTCGGAGACACCCGCACACCCAGTGCAAAGTTCATGATGCCGCTCATCTGCCCAGTTGTCTCACTGCGGGTTTCAACACCTGTGGACGGACGGTAAAGTACGAATTCACTACCCATTGAGTAAGAACCCTGAAACGACGCACTCAGTGAAACGTCATAGGACAGTGAATATGCGAAACCCATAGAAAACGACAGGCTACCTTTATTATTCACTTCTTTAAGAAGCTGATCACCACGCACCTGATTCAGATCTGTGGCAGGCAAGTCATAACCACCAGACAGCGAGCCAAACAACACCACAGGATCAAGAACTTTTGAGCTACTGACACCCGCACCCAACCCCCAGGTGCCGCCACCGGTTGGCAAAGCTTCATTTTCATCGATCTCGTAGGGACTGACACCGGTTGGAACGCGCAGTGAGCCAAAAATAGTATGGGATGCTTTACCCGGCACATATTCAGATGGCTGGAAACGCACGGTACCTGAG
>JAYNJA010000216.1:0-5062 GCA_038109705.1 Thalassolituus sp.
CTGCTCCTGCTGCAGCAGATCCATATGCTTACGGAAGGTTTCCGGGGTGACGCTGGTGATGGCCGGAGTGGTTGAATCAACGTGGTGATACTGAAGAATCACCAGTCCTGCATGGCTGTTCAGTGGCAGAACGCTGGTCAGTGGCAGAAGAAGTAACAGTAAGAAAATTCGCATAATGTGTCAGTGTTGTGTGATTCAGGCGACTTGATAACGCAGGCGCTGATAGGCGCTGCTGATTTCGCGGAAGCGGGAAGCGTCACCGCCTTTATCCGGGTGATGTTTACGTGCGAGACGGCGGTATTGCTGTTTCAGTTCCTGGCTACTCACGGGAAGGGAGAGCTCCAATATCGCGAGATCCGCATCAAGGTGTTCTGGTTGGACCATGCGCTTCCAGAAATCGTTCAACAGAGCGTCGACAGCCTCACTGTCAGTATCGATGTTGCTCAGATTCAGGTAGTACTCTGCCATCACATCATGCTCTGCGAGGTTCTGAGCCTTTGAACTGTCATTAGCGGTTGTACGCAGCTGTACTTTTAAGGCGCTTACTTCCAGATATCCGGTGTCGTCAGCAACCCAGCGTTGTTGCAGGCGGTAGAGGCAGTGCATAACAAGGAAATTCGCCCGGAAGAGCATCAGGTTGTCGCTCAGAGCGTCTTTATCAAACACAGCCTGCCCGGGCTCCTGTAGCCAGCGGATCAGGTCATATTCGCTGCATTGTCTGCCATCGTGCAGGTAGCCACCAAGCAGATCTGTAATGAGTTCGATATCGTCTGTCATGCCCTCAAGGTAGCACATTTGCGAACGGGATTATTTGTTGTCTGCGTCACGCTGAGATTTGTCACGCTGAGACTCGTCAGGCTCCGTGTCGTCGACGACCCGGCGGGCAAAAGCAGGGAGGTGCGGATGAATATGACGAAGTCTGGCTGAGACTTTCGGGTAGCGCATTCGCAACAGTTGCAGCCAGCGGCGAAGAACGGGAAGCGATGGAATCAGAAGTGACAGTCCGAAGATCACCATGATCAGGCCGAGAGGAATAGGGAGGGGCGTAACAATCAGCCCGCCGATGACAAAAGCGAAGCCTGCGATAAGCGTGACACTGCGTTTAATCATTGGGTATGCTTCAGAAAAAATCATATGCTGCTCAGTATTTGTTGCAGCAGGATGACACACGGAATACAGATGTCAGATACACAAACCCCAGCGGGTAAAAAACCGCTACCGCGTCGCGCGCACCTGATTACGCCGGAAGGCATGAAAGCCTTAAAGGATGAGCATGAATTCCTCTGGCGCAAAGAACGCCCGAAAGTAACTCAGGAAGTGTCTGATGCCGCGAAACTTGGCGATCGCTCAGAAAATGCAGAATACATTTACGGCAAAAAACGTCTGCGCCAGATCGATGGGCGGCTGCGCTTTCTGATGAAACGTATGGAAGCAGTGACCGTGGTTGATCGTGCACCTGCAGATGCGGATAAAATTTTCTTCGGGGCCTGGATCGAACTCGAAGATGAAGAGGGCGAGATGCTGCGCTATCGCATCGTCGGAGAAGACGAAATTGATTTGCCCAACGGCTACATCAGTGTCGATGCGCCATTGGCCCGTGGCCTGTTGGGTAAGCATGTTGATGACGACGTTACAGTGCGTTTACCCAAAGGCGAGGTGACCTACTTTATCGAAGCGGTACACTATGTGCGCCCGGAGTGGGACTCGAAACCTGAAGCTGTGTTCAGCTGAGACCTGAGGCTGAATTCAGCTAAAACCAAAGCTGGTGTCAGCCAAAACTGAAGCCCTCTGCTAACCTTGAGGCAGGAGGCCCATTTATGAAAATTGTTCCTGCTCGCATCTTATCGATCACGGTCGCGTTTTTGTTATGCGCTCTGGCCGCCCGGTCGGGTGCTGGCCCGCTCGAAGAAGTGTATAAGTTACCCGTCTGGGTAGATGCTGTGACGGAAGTCTGCCCGTGGAAATCCTCAGCGGCGGAAGGCTATATACGCCTGATCAGGCAAGAGCACTCAGACGGTAGTCATGGCTTATTCGTGCAGTGGATTCGCAAAGGTATTGCGGGCCAGCCTACTCAGGCGGTCTCAACTTTAGCGGTCGAGCAGCTGGAATCAGAGTATCTGGTACGACTGGAAATGCCTGAATCGATGCTGGCGCGGGACGCCTGTCGCCTGAAGGCGCGGGCCGAAGATATGGTGAATGAGCGTCGTTACGAATTTGACCTGCTACTCCACGGGCCGGGAGAAATGCAGGTCAATATTACCCGTATGCTAGGCGGAGGCGTCTAGCGCCTCAGAATAGCAGGGGGGCGTCTGATCAATCGTTGACTGGCGTCACATCAATACGGGTAAAGAGGTGAGTCTTATCCTGCTGGTTCTGCAGGTCGTTAAAGTCCCACAATTCGCGGTCACCCAGCTGTGACGGAGCAACGTTACAGACCGCCGCAAAAATGTTCTCGCTGCGCCCCGGCTGCTCTTTTTCCCACGCCTGAAGCATCATCTTGATGTTCTGACGTTGCAGGTTTTCCTGCGAACCACACAGGTTGCACGGGATAATCGGGAATTCTTTCGCTTCTGCGAACTTCTCAATATCTTTTTCTTTGCAGTACGACAGCGGGCGGATCAGCACGTGCTTTTTGTCGTCACTGAGCAGTTTGGGTGGCATGGCTTTGAGCTTGCCGCCATGGAACATATTCAGAAACAGAGTTTCGATGATGTCGTCGCGGTGATGGCCCAGAGCGATTTTATTGGCACCGATGGATTCAGCGAAACCGTAAAGAGTGCCACGACGCAGACGTGAGCACAGACCGCAGGTGGTTTTACCTTCCGGAATGATCTCTTTAACGACGCTGTACGTGTCTTTCTCGATAATGTGGTACGGCACGCCCACTTCTTCAAGGTAAGCCGGCAGAATATGCTCAGGGAAGCCTGGCTGCTTCTGATCCATGTTCACCGCGATCAGTTCAAAGTTAACTGGCGCACTTTTCTGCAGACTCATCAGGATATCGAGCATGGTGTAAGAGTCTTTACCGCCAGACAGGCAGACCATGACCTTATCGCCTTCTTCGATCATGCTGTAGTCTTCGATCGCCTTGCCGACATTACGGCGCAGACGCTTCTGCAGTTTATTGAACTCGGTTCTGGCTTTACGCTCGGCTGTTGTTAAGGCCGTCGCTTCGTTGCCAGCAATGGATTCAGACATAATTCACCCCGCTGATTGCGAGCGCTTTATATCAGAATGTGGCGATTATATAAACACGACATCAACAGAATCAGGCGACAGCAGGGCTCGGTTCTATCAGAAGCTCGTAGCGCTCCATAAAGTCTTCTACCGTCATGTCATCACGCAGGTGATAGCAGTTCTTCCAGAGAGTCGCCAGATGCAGCGAACTTACAGTTTTCGGTAGTGAAAACTCAGGGTGGCGAACATAAGCCAGCCAGGTGATCGCCGTTGCATAGGCAAGATTTGTAGTCAGCTCTGCGTGAGGGTTCGACAGAAATTCATGCTGACTGGCGATACCGCGTACTTTGCTGGCAAGTTCTGGCCGTTCGGCAAGGTAATCATCCCAGATATGCCGGTGTGTCAGACCATGCATACGGTAAATGCCAGAGGTGCGCTGCCCCTCGGTTTTAAGAAAGGATCCCAGTGATGATTCGGCGGCGGCGGTGCCAAGTAACAGGAGTTCGGCAGCGGGGCTGTGTATCTCTAGTTTCTGTAACGTCGGACGTATCACATATTGTCGGAAATCTTCGGCATCAATACCCATCTGCCACTCCTGATATAAGTCGTAATACTCTCATAAGGCAATTTACATACCTGATGTAGTCAGCATAGTGATCGAGATCTCATTCACCTGCAATTCTTCTCATAGTATGACTAATGTCTCAGTATCCCGGCGGTATTGGCTCCTTTGTCTATACTCAATGAGTTATCAGTTATGTACAGGGTTCGGTGCCATGGGGTTTATGAGTTTCTTCGGTGGAAACAACAACAACGAGACGAAGGAACGTGCAGACAAGGCTCAACAGCAAGCCGCACGCGTTGTCAGTATCAGTAGTCAGCAGATTGACGCAGATCGTCTCAGTAGTCTGTCTTTTGGCGCCTCAGGGGCAGCGCTTGTTGTGGCGTACGTCTCGCCAAATGTTGATTTTGAGAATGTGATGTCATCGCTGAAACGTGCGATGCCTTTCGCGCAGAATGTGATCGGTGTGATGAGTGCTGGCGAGCTGTCGTCCTGTAATACGTCCATGTATCACCCAACAGACGGCAACTGGGACAACATTGTGCTGCAGAGCTTCGATGCCAGCCTGTTTGAACGCGTCGATATCCGTACGGTCAATATGCACAGCAAGGTGAACCAGACTGGTGAAACCGATCGCAACGGCCATATTGATCGGATCCGGGAAGAAATATCCCGCATTGATCTGCCATATCGGGTTTCCTCTGAAAACACCGTGGCCCTGACCTTTATCGATGGTCTGACGGCAAGCGAAAGCTATTTTATGCAGGGCCTGTATCGCAGCGATAAGTTCCCATGCTATTTCATCGGCGGATCTGCCGGTGGCACATTGAATTTCGATAAAGCCTGGGTCTACGACGGCCAGAAGGTTGCTCATGACCAGGCAGTTATCGTCTTTATGAAACTGGCCTCTGATGTGCGCTACGGCCTGTTCAAATCACACAACTTCAAGCAAACCGGTAAGTCATTCGTTCTGGCTGAATGTGAAGCATCTGGTCGCACGGTGACGTCCGTATTGGACGAGGGCACTAACGATACCCTGATGTTTATGGATTCGCTCTGTGCGCACTTCGGTTGCTCGCGCAATGAGCTTGAAGGACGGCTTGAGAAGTATTCTTTCGCGGTTGAAGTGGGCGGCGAACTCTATATCCGCTCTATTGCAGCCATGGATACCGATACCGGTGTGATCAGCTTTTTCTGCGATATGAACTTTGGTGACCGCCTGCATCTGGTTGCGGCCGAAGACTTTACCGACACGACGCAGCGAGCCTACGACAGCTTTATGCAAGGCAAGCCGTCTGCGCCAGTGGCCATGATTGCTAACGA
>JAYNJA010000217.1:0-5048 GCA_038109705.1 Thalassolituus sp.
ACGTAATATCGAGGACGGAAAATGCTCAAGGAAGTACCATCAAAAGTTTATCGGGGAATATCCTTTGAAAAGGATGAGTCTCCAAATTTTGATCTATTGGCTTCATGCTTTATAGAACAAGGAATTTTCATTAACAATAAGGGCGATACTCCGGTCATAAAATCTGTATCGGCCTACATCGATATGATTGGTTCAGCCATAAAAAATGGCGTAATTGTATCAATCAAAGAGGTTGAGCTATCAAATTCAGTTCAAAAGTATGGAAGAGTTGCACAAATTAGCTCTGAGTATGAGCTTACGTTTGAAGGCCAGCAGGGCATCCAAACCCGTTATGGTGTTAACTTGTTTCAGCTAATATTTAAAGACGATCAATGGTTGATTAGTTCAATGTGCTGGGATGACAGGGCAGATAAATCGCTTCTGGCACAAAGCGTATAACAAGCGACTGTGGTTCAACCGTGATCTTGCGCCGCTTCCTCGTAATTCTTACTTTGCTGCCGTTTAAACAGCAATACCAATATCAAGCCCGCGGCCGATGTCGCAGCTCCGGCCAGTGCCACCGCCGGTAGCCCCAGCTCTGCGTAGATCACTGCTCCGCCTAATGCTGCGCCAATGGCGTTACCTAAATTAAAGGCAGCGATGTTCATCGATGAGGCGAGGTTAGGTGCGGCTTTCGCTTCATTTACTACCAGTGCCTGTAATGGCGGCACAACTGCAAAGCTGCTGATGCCCCATAAGAAGATCAGTAGTGGGGCTATCCAGGCGATCTGCATAGTTGCGGCAAATACCGTTAGCAGGATCATGGTTGCCATCATGGATATCACCAGAGTGCCGGTCAGGTTGCGGTCGGCGTAGCGGCCAGCAAGGGCGTTACCTACAGCTAGACCAAGGCCGTAGAGTACCAGCATGCTGGTGACGAAGAGTGCTCCTACTTTTGTTTCTTCTAACAGTATCGGTGAGATATAGCTGAAGACAGTAAACATCGAACTTGATCCTACGATTGTCAGCAGCAGAGCAAATAATACGGAGCCTTTGGTAAGTACTTTGAGCTCGCCTTTAATTGAGGTGTCACTTTCTGCTTCGAGTTTCGGAAGTGTGGTGCGCAGGGCGATGAGGGTTGCTACACCGATGATAGCCATGCCCATGAAGGCCGTCCGCCAGCCAATGGTTTCACTGACCCAGGTGGCCAGTGGCACACCACCGATATTAGCGATTGTCAGGCCTGAGAATACCGCCGCGACCGCGCCAGCTTGTTTATCTGGCGGTACAAGTTGTGTGGCGACTACAGCTCCAATACCAAAGAAAGCCCCGTGATTAAACGAAGTGACGATACGACCAATCAGGAGGGTGCTGTACGAATCTGATAAGGCTGATATCAGGTTGCCGACGGTAAAGATCGCCATCGACAGCAGCAGGAGATTGCGCCGCGACATTCTGGCAAACCCAAGTGTCATTATGGGCGCACCGACGACAACACCAAAGGCATAGGCGCTGATAAGCATACCGGCAGTGGGGATGCTTACATCGAGGTCACTGGCGATCACCGAGAGCATTCCCATCGGCGAAAACTCAGTAACGCCAATACCGAATGCCCCGAGTGCAAGGGCGATCAGGGGTAGGTTAAGTTTCATGGTGGAATTCCTGCAGGCTTTTATAAGGTGACAGCAGGAATAGATGGAGGTTGCAGTTTTTACGGTAACCGCCTCAGTAACAGGCTGTTGCGTACAAGGAACAGATAAAAAAGCCCCGGGTACTAAGACTCATTAGTCGTAGCACACCGGGGAGTGTCCACAATCGCTATTACAGAAATGGACCAACAGCTTACTTGGGATGGCCTCCCTACATTTGAAGGTAGGGCGTGTGTGGCCGGTATCAGTAAATGGATCAGGCTACAGCTTCACCAACCTCTTGGGCTAAGGCGTCTACTGTGTCCTGAACCATTTTCTGATTCTGGTTACGGGCTGCAAAAGCAGCCACTTCACCGACGATGATCAGGGCAGGGCCTGCACCTGAATATCGTTCGGCTAAATACGGTAAATCCATCAGTACACCTGTGTGTACTTCCTGGTTTGGCAATGTTCCATTGGCAATCAGTGCAACCGGTGTAGAGTCTGATAGCCCTTCGCACAGCAAGTTCGCTGTAATCATCCCGGCTTGTTTTACGCCCATGTAGAACACGCGTGTCGGGTTCTGGCTTTTCTGATACTCGCCATATTGGCTGTGGCCGCTGTCGAGCATCAGTGCGTTGCCGTATTCACGGTGCGTGAGTGGAATTTTTGCCGCAGCAGCACAGCCGCCAGCGGCGGTAATACCCGGTACGATATCTACTTCAACACCGTGTGCCTGCAGGTATTCCAGTTCTTCGCCACCACGACCAAAAATAAACGGATCGCCGCCTTTCAGGCGCACAACGCGGTTGTATTTACGAGCGCTGGTGAGCAGGAGTTTCTGAATATCTACCTGAGTCATTTTGTGTGCGCCACAGCGTTTGCCAACGTGAATGCGGGTACATTTCTTTGGCAGCATGGCGAGAATTTCTTCTGAGATCAGACTGTCGTAGAGCACGATGTCGGCTTCACTCATAACGCGCATGGCTTTCAGTGTCAGCAGCTCAGGGTCACCTGGGCCTCCGCCAACCAGCCATACTTTGCCCAGCTTTTGGGTGTTGGCATTTTGAGTGCTTTTGTTTAATGACAGGGTGATATTTTTCATAACTTACTCCACTGCCTCGACAGGCTGTGTTTCTACAATCAGGGTTTTCAGCTCAGGAATACATGAGCCGCAGTTGGTACCACATTTGAGTTTGTCACCCAGTTCCCCGGTGGTGCAGCAGCCGTCCATAATGGCTTTTTTGATCTGGTTTTCGCCGACCTGGAAGCAGGAGCAGACGATAGCGCCTTTGTCTTCCTGCTTGCCAAGTGGGCGGCCGGCCAGCAGAGCGCGGCGGTCGGCGAAAGAAAGCTCTTCATCGTCGAAACGATCAATCAGCCACTGGCGTGATCCGAAGTCATATTTCTGATGAATAAACAATACGGCGAGGAGTTTTCCTTCGCTCAGGAGTGCAAGGCGGTAGTGCGTGTTTTTTACATCGCTGAACATTTGCCACTGGCCAGGCACATTACCAGTTTCGTTACTATCTCCGAAGGCGTTACGAACTTCGCTGATCAGGTCCATAGGGCTACCTTTTCCGCTGACTTCGTACATATGCCCGGTATCAGTGACGTTGTAGACCCAGTAGTCGACATTTAAGGCGCCGAGATCTTTGCTGGTAAGCAGAAAGCCTTCCCAGTCATTCTGGTACGGTGTGGCTTCTACATCGGAGATTTTAAGTGCTGGCTGGCCAGAGACAGGGTCGTTATCTTTGTTAATCAGCGTGCCCATACGGCCTTTACTGGCGTAGCGCCCAGTCCAGTGCATAGGAACGAATACTTCACCAAGACGCTGAGCACCGTCTTTACGAACATTGGCGCGAACAATAATTTCGCCCAGTTCGTTGTGTATCCGCACTAGCTGACCATTTTTAATGTCGAGTTGTTCGGCATCACTCGGGTGGAAATCCGCGTAAGGCTCCATAATATGGCGTGCCAGAACAGGCGCTTTTGCTGTGCGGGTCATGGTATGCCAATGGTCACGAACGCGCCCGGTGTTCATCAGAAGTTTATTTACCGGTGCCGGTGTCTGCGCAGTAACAGGAATAAACTTCGCTTTGCCTGTCGCGGTATAGAATTTACCGTCGTCGTAAAAACGCTCACGGCCAGAAGGGTAGTTATCATTTACTGGCCACTGAACCGGAGCGAGTGCATCGTACTGATCGCGGTTCATGCCGGTGAGACCTGACAGGTCGAAATCACGGCTTCCGTTATTTTCAAATGCGGACAGTCGCGCATGCTCATCAAAGATTTCTGAAGGATGCGTGTAGTTAAATTCTTTCTCGAAGCCGAGGCGCTTACCTACTTCAGAAATAATCCACCAGTCTGGCTTCGCGTTGCCGGGTGATGGTAAGAAGCCGCGCTGACGTGAAATACGACGTTCTGAATTCGTTACTGTACCGTTCTTCTCGCCCCAGCTTGCTGCAGGCAGTAGTACGTGGGCCGCAGCAGTGGTGTCGGTATTTGCCATGCAATCTGAAACCACCACCAGTTCGCAGTGCTTCATGGCTTCTTTTACGTCGTCGGCATCTGGCATGCTGACTAGTGGATTCGTCGACATAATCCAAAGGAATTTTACTTTGCCGGCTTTTACAGCATCAAACAGGTCGATGGCTTTGTACCCAGGCTTTTCAGCAACCGCTGGAGAATTCCAGAAGCGCTTCACGCGGTCACGATCTGCAGGTGCAAAGTCCATATGTGCAGCAAGCTGATTTGCCAGACCACCAACTTCCCGGCCGCCCATGGCATTGGGCTGACCTGTGATTGAGAAAGGACAGGCACCCGGCTTGCCGATCCGGCCCGTGGCCAGGTGCAGGTTTACAATGCTGTTGGCTTTGTCAGTACCGTCGACACTCTGGTTTACGCCTTGAGAGTAAAACGTGACGGTTTTTTCGGTATCGCGGAACCATTCAAAAAAAGTTTCGAGATCTTTCTGATCAACGTCGGTTGCCTGAGCAAGAGATGGAAAATCTTTTGCTGTACTTTCTGCTGCTTCCAGGGCTGCGGCAAAGTTTTCGCAGTGTGTATCAATAAATTCGTCGTCGAGTGCGCCCTGCGAAGCAAGATAATTCAACAGCGAGTTGAATAGGGTGGTGTCTGTGCCCGGACGTAATTGAATATGCAGATCAGCCAGATCACAGGTCGCGGTACGGCGCGGATCAATGACCACCACTTTCATGTTCGGGTTGGCTTGCTTCGCGGCAGTCATACGTTGAAACAGGATCGGGTGTGCCCATGCCGCATTACTACCGGTAATAACCAGCAGGTCGGCCATCTCCAGGTCGTGGTAGCAACCCGGTACCGTGTCTGATCCAAGTGAGCGCTTGTATGAGGCGACAGCTGACGCCATGCACAGGCGCGAGTTGGTATCCATGTTGGCGCTGCCGATAAAGCCTTTCA
>JAYNJA010000218.1:0-5029 GCA_038109705.1 Thalassolituus sp.
TCAGTGAACTGCGCCTTGATAATCGCCAGGAGCTGATTGAGGCAAAGATCACGGCCTATGGTGAGATTAAGTCATTGATGTCGACGATGCAGTCGGCTGTGAACAGTCTTGCCAGCCCAAGCGCTGCAGGAGCCACGGTAGCGACCTCTTCGAATGAGGATCTTCTTACTGTTGAGACTTCTACGCTTGCCGACCCGGGTACATACAACGTAGAAGTCCTGAATACAGCGAAGTCGCACTCGCTTGCCACGGGTGCATTTAATAGTTTTGATGAAATTATTGGTACAGGTGAACTGACCTTCAGCTTTGGTACCAACACCTATGATGGTAATGGAGATATCACCGGGCAGACGGTGAATACTGATCGCCCTCAGAAAACCATCACTATTGATGAGTCGAACCGCACGTTAAGTGGTATCCGTGACGCGATTAACAACGCGGACATGGGGGTAACGGCATCCATCATTAACGATGGCACGGGTTATCGTCTGTTGATGACATCGTCTGACACGGGCGCGGATAACGCGATGCGTATTGAAGCGCGGGATGCGGGTGGCAGTCTGTTGACGAATGGCCTTGCTGCTCTGGCATTTAACGAAGCGCAGAATGGTACCGGTAATCTCGAGCAGACCAGTAAGGGCGAAGACTCTCAGATCAGCGTTAACGGCTTAACCATTACCCGTGACAGCAATGCCGTGACTGAGGTGATTAAAGGTGTGACGCTGAATCTGAAGAGCGCCGATGTGGGTACTCAGGTGACGATTACTGTTGAACCAGATACTGAAACCCTGACCGAGAATATTCAGAAATTCGTCGATTCGTATAACGAGCTTAAGCAATTTGTCGATGAACTGTCGTCTTACGATGCAGATAATCAGCAAGCAGGCCTACTACTTGGTGACTCGACTATTCGTAGTATTCAGAGCCAGGTACGTTCTCTGATTTCTGAACCTATTGCGGGTCTTAGTGGCAAGTTTCGCTCACTGACTGAGCTGGGGGTAAACACTAATCGTAACAGTGACTTTCTTCTTGAGTTTGATACGTCGGTTTTCCGAAAGGCGATTAACGAAGAACGCTCTTCGATTGTGGGCATTCTTGCTAAGTCGGGTATTACCTCAGACAGTCAGATCACCTATGTGAACGATTCGATTAATACTAAACCTGGCACTTATGACGTCGAAATTACTCAGCTTGCAACTCAGGCAAAATACACGTCTGCCTCTGTTGCTGCTCTCGATTTTTCTTCGCCGGTTACGATTGATAGCAGTAACAACAGCTTCACAATCAACGTAAATGGTCAGGATGCTGCGATTACGTTGGATGAGGGGGATTATGCTACTGGTGATGATCTTGCCAGCCAGATAGCTCTTCAGATTAACAGTGATGAGACGCTGGTGCAGTATGGCTATTCGGTCTCGGTCGATTACAACGCTGGCGAGAATAATTTTTCAATTACATCGAATAAATACGGTTCAGAATCGCAGGTTTACATTAAATCTGCGAGCGGTAACACGGCCAACACTCTGGGCTTCAGTGCACTTGGAAGTGGGACTTACGAAGGTGCTCAGCTGACCACGCTTAATGCCGAGGCGTTTGCTGGCCGTGGTGCAAAAACAGATATTGGCCGGACCAGCGTTGATGCCGGTACCGGCATTAACTTTCAGAGCTCTAACGCTACTTTTTCGCTTGATGTTGATGGTGCAGGGCCAGTCGCTGTTACCGTTAACCTGAATGCACAGGGGCAGGATCTTAATGGCGATGGTACCTTTGGTGATCGCAAAGATACCTTGCAGGCGATTCAGACAGCAATTGATGCCACCGCGTTGAATGGTCAGGTGATCGCGTCATTTAATGACAGTGGATATCTGCAGTTTGAAACTGCAGCGACTGGTGCGGCGCGTTCTATTGAGATTACGTCAGTAGGAGCGTCAGCTAGCGACACCACACTTGGGCTGGACGCTACACAAGGTGTTAAAACGAACGGTAAAGACCCGGGGTTAACATTTAATTCGCCGGTCAATTTCAAAGTCCAGGTTGATGGTATTGAATCCTCAGGTTTCGTCACTGTTTCTGCTGGGACGTATCTGACCGGTGATGCCCTGGCGACAGAGATCCAGAATCAGATCGATGCAACATTGAACTCCGACCCGAATTTCGCGGGTGTTGTCAGTGGCGCAGAAACGGCGACTGGCACCCGGGACATCAGTACAAATATTGATTTCTCTGCCAGTAATTCGGGTTTCCGCCTGAATGTATCGGGCGTAGAGCAGGATATTCTGGTCAACACGAATTCGGGCGACAACATCGTTGATATTCAGACTGCACTGGATGCAGCGTTCGGTGCCGGTGTTGTGACGGCTGCTCTGGATGGTAATGGCCTGAAACTCAGTACTGTTGCTTCGGGGCGTAACGAATATATTGAGGTTATCAGTGATGGCCGTGGTGCCAGAACCTCAGAACTGAATGATATTTCTGCGGGATATGATTTTTCAGCACTTGGTCAGAATGCTGCTTTCACTCTGACAGTCGCCGGGGTTGCCATTAATGTTGATGTGGATGGTGATGGCACACAGGGTAGTAATGATGCGCAATCTAATCTCTCGGTTATTCAGACGGCGTTAGATGAAGCCTTGGTAGCCAGTGGCGAATTTCAGGCTGGGGATATCGTTGCCAGTGTGAATGACAGCGGTGAATTGTTTTTTGAAACGCTGACTAAAAATGGCGTGATAACCGCGTCGACCAAGGGCTCTGGTGCGAGCATTGAAGTCAGCAACGTGGGCTTAGGTGCGACATTGGCATTTGGTATGCTCGCCGAGACCCAGACTAACGGCTACGATGGTTTTGGTCTTGGTACAGACCGGACTTACGGTACGGATCTCAACTCTGCTGTGACGTATAACTACGATGCCGAGGCTGATCTTGGGTCATTCAATATTCAGATCGGGGGTGAGGGTAGTACCGTCGGTTTCTCTGAACTCGATGCGGATGCTATTGCTTTTCTGGGCCTTCAGGATGTGAGCGTTTATAGTCAGTCTATTCCTACAGGCAAAGACGTTGCCGGCAAGATTAACGGTGTTGAGGCATCGGGTAATGGTCAGTTTTTACGTGCGGTCGATGGCAATACCAAAGCTTCTCCGGGGTATTACATTGGGTCGGAATCTGCGGGCTTTGATACGCCCGTCGTTCTCGATGCGAACAATAGTACCTTTAAGATTGCGGTCGATGGGGTCGAGGCGGATGTGTCACTCAGCTACCCGGCGACGTATGTGAGCGGTTCTGCGCTGGCATCTGCGCTACAGCAGGCGATTAACGGTACGTCAGAGTTCCAGGCTGAGAATATTTCCGTAAAGGTGGAATACACCGACGATACCGGCTCTTTTGCGTATAACAAATTCGGCATTATCTCGAACTCAACCGGGGCTGGCTCCTCAGTGGAGATCAAAGATGTCAGCAATGAAGCGGCAAATATCTTTGGCTTTGTACGAGGTATTGGCGATGGCGCGAAGGGTAAGGATGCGTCTGGTGCCGTTGATGATGCTTCTGGCCTGCGCCTCAAGGTGACCGGTGGCGACATCGGAGCGCGTGGTAGCGTGACATACATCAGTGGCTTCGGCGACCAATTAAAAGACCTGTTACTGAGTTTTCTGGACAGCTCTGACGGTACGATTTCGAATAAACTTGCTGCGCTAGACGATGATCTCGACACCGTTGAAGAAGACCGGACTGCGCTCAACACCCGCATGGACGCCCAGGAAGCACGGTTGAAGTCTCAGTTCCTGTACAACGATGCACTCATCCAGACCCTGAATACCACGCTTGACTATGTGAAAGCGCAGTTTGAGGCATTGAACGGTAGTAAAGACTAACTTCTCATAAATCCGGCGTAATCTTCGCCGTTAAACGCGCTTCGCGGTTTGAACGGCTCCTACCGCGAATCCGGCCCTGCTCGTGCATGATGAAACCCCGTCGTCTTTCCTGTAAAATGCCGCGTCATTTTCATACGTAAGACAGCGACAGGGGTACCCACCTTGGAAATCAATCCAATCGTCGAACAGATTAAAGACCTTCAGGCACGCACCGACGTGCTTAGGGGGTATCTTTGACTACGCCAACAAAGTTGAGCGTCTCGAAGAAGTAGAACATGAACTCGCACAGGGCGATGTCTGGGATGACCCGGAACGCGCACAGGAGCTGGGCCGTGAGCGCTCATCTCTGGAAGCTGTTGTGAAGACCATCAACAACCTCGATAACGGCCTCGCGGATGCCCGCGATTTGCTGGATATGGCGGTTGAGGAAGACGACGAAGACTCCGTAGAGGAAGTGAAAAGCGAGCTGGACGGCCTGCAGGCTGAGCTGGAAGTGCTTGAATTCCGTCGTATGTTCTCTGGCGAAATGGATGAAAATAACGCCTACGTTGAAATCCAGGCAGGCTCCGGTGGTACCGAAGCTCAGGACTGGGCCAACATGATGTTGCGTATGTACCTGCGCTGGATCGAAGCCCATGGCTTCAAAGGCGAACTGATGGAAGTATCCGAAGGTGAAGTCGCGGGCATCAAAGGTGCCACGATTCACGTTCAGGGCGAATATGCCTATGGCTGGCTGCGTACCGAAACCGGCGTTCACCGTCTGGTGCGTAAGAGCCCGTTCGACTCTGGTAACCGTCGTCATACCTCGTTCTCGTCAGTATTCGTATCGCCAGAAGTTGATGACAACATCGAAATCGAGATTAACCCGGCCGACCTGCGTATTGACGTGTACCGTGCATCGGGCGCTGGTGGTCAGCACGTTAACCGGACGGAATCTGCGGTACGTATTACTCACTTGCCGACCAATACAGTAACTCAGTGTCAGAACGACCGCTCCCAGCACAAGAACAAAGACCAGGCGATGAAGCAGATGAAAGCCAAGCTCTATGAGCTTGAGCTGCAGAAGCGTAATGCCGAGTCACAGGCACTGGAAGACAGCAAAGCCGATATTGGCTGGGGCAGCCAGATCCGCTCGTACGTACTTGATGATGCGCGTATTAAAG
>JAYNJA010000219.1:0-4993 GCA_038109705.1 Thalassolituus sp.
ATGCTCAGCAGAGCCAGGTCGTTGGCGTCGAGACGCAGAGTCAGTTCTGCCAGAGACAGTTCTTTCTCGCGAATTTCGCGCTCTTCGTCGTAGTAACGGTCAATAAGTGAATGCGTATTTGGGGTATCGGCTGCAGACATCGTGAGTTCCGTATGAGTTCTGTGCTGTTCATCTGAGGCAACGTACTGTATCGGCAACCCCCAGCTGTGTGCAACCGGGTTTGGGTAGTTTATAGTGTCTCTATCACGTCAGGCCACGGTAACCCATGATTCAGTCCGCTATGCAGTCCGTCATCGAAGCGAAACTAGGCAGCTTGAACCCCCAGCACCTGGTAATTGAAAACGAAAGTCACATGCATTCTGGTCCGGCTACGGACTCTCATTTCAAAGTCACGCTCGTCTCTGATGCCTTTACTGGTGTGCGTACAGTCGCGCGTCATCAGAAGGTATACGGTCTGCTGGCAGAAGAGTTGAAAGGATCTGTGCATGCACTCGCGCTGCACCTTTACACACCGGAAGAGTGGAACGAAACAAAAAGCGTCCCTGATTCGCCTCAATGCCTCGGTGGGAGTAAGCATGCTTAAAGCAGTAATGAAGCGGGCGATTGCCCTGATCGCTGTAGTCACCCTCGCAGTGCCTGCCTGGGCCGGTAACTGGGAAGAAGCCAAGTACGACAAGGATAATGATATCCGTGTATTTACGCGCTCGGTGAAAGGCTCTGATATGAAGGCCTTTCGAGGCGAGATGATTATGCCGAGCACCCTGACCGCTCCGATTGCTCTGCTACAGGACGTTGACCGCGCCGGTGAATGGGTATTCAACTGTCGTGCAATGGCGTTAATCGAAGAATTGTCTGACACGCAGGCGTTGTATTACACCGTCACTGAAATGCCGTGGCCTGTGATGAACCGGGATAACATCAGTGAAACAAACATAGTGCAGGATGCAGAAACCAATGCCGTAACGGTGACGATTTCTGCCCGCAACGATGTCTTCCCGGAGAACGACGATCATGTGCGTATCAGGGAACTCGTTGCCACCTGGACGGTAGAACCACTGAATGACGGTCTTGTTCGAATTGTCTACGAGGCCCATGCTGATCCGGGCGGCGGTTTACCTTCCTGGTTAGTGAACAGCTTTGTTGTCGATGCACCGCTGCAAACACTACGAAATATGCGTAAGTTGCTAGACGATGAAAGGTATCAACTGGCGCAACGTGACTACATTGCGCAGTGATAACGTACTGATTTCAAAGGCATTCTTTTTCTTTGTAATGAAAATGTCATAAAACTCAGGTAGGCTCCGCCGCTGGTGAATTTAGTAGTACCGGTTGGTTATGCGCTTCTTACTTATTGCGTCGTTTATTCTCTCTTTTTTGCCTGCAAGCCTGTGGGCAGATGAACTCTTCTCTGATATCCCGGCGGGTCAGTATCAACATCTGTTCCGTATCGACGGTTCAAATACCATTGGTGCCGCACTGGCGCCTGCGTTGGCAGAAGCCTGGATGAAAAGCCACGGCGTAAACAATATTGAGCGCATGTCGCTGGCTGAAAACGAAACCCGTATTGTTGGTTTCCATACTGGCCGCAATGCGCATGTTCTCGTAGATATTGCTGCGCATGGCTCCGGTACCGGCTTTACTGCCGTATCAAAAGGGCTTTCTGATATTGCGGCAGCATCCCGCCCGGTGAAGGCAAAAGAAGCTGCGTTGTTCCGTGGTGTCGATTTGAGCTCAGCGACCAGCGAGCATATTGTTGGGATCGATGGTCTGGCAATTATCACCGAGCCATCCCTGCCTGTACGTTCGCTCACAGTCGATCAGCTGAAGTCTATTTTTACCGGTGAATTATCAGACTGGTCTGAGGTGGGTGGGCCATCATTGCCGATCAGCGTTTTTGCCCGTGATGACAAATCCGGTACCTGGGATAGCTTTAACCATATGGTGCTGAAAAAAGCGCCTTTGGTTGAGTCCGCACAACGTTTTGAGTCGAATGATGAATTGTCGGATGTCGTGAGCCGCACCCGCGGAGCCATCGGCTTTGTTGGCCTTGCATCTGTTCGCCAGGCAAAAGTACTGGCGGTGTCTGCCGGTGAGGCAGAAGCTCTGCTGCCGAATCAGCTGACGGTGGCGACCGAGGATTATGCGCTGTCCCGTCGCTTGTATATGTATACCCAGGGACGCTCAGCTAACCGCTATGCTGCCGACTTCATTGATTTTGTGACCAGTGAAGGCCAGAAGCAGGTCGCTGCGGTTGGTTTTGTCTCTCAGGACATCATGGCCCTGACTCCAGATAATGTTTCGAGTTTGCCGGACTATGTCCGTGAGCAGGTGGCCGGTGCCCAGCGTCTGAGTGTGAATTTCCGTTTTAAAGACGGCAGTGCCAGCCTGGACAATAAGGCCCGTCGCGATATTGCGCGTCTTGTTGAATATGCCCGCCAGCATGAAGGAGCAGAGGTGTTGGTTTATGGCCACGCTTCAGATGGTGACGATTTCAATCGCGCAGGCTTGCTGTCACGTCATCGTGCTATGGCCGTCAGCCGTGCGTTAAAGCAGGCGTACGTCTACCCGGATGAAGTTGATGGTTTTGGTGCCGATGTCCCGGTTGCCCGTATCGAAGGCAATGATGGCCGCAATAAGAACAGCCGTGTAGAAGTCTGGATTCGTCTGCCGAATGCCCTGCCACAGTCGATGGCTGGATCGGCAACAGACAGTTCAATTGCAGGCACTGACTGAGTCAGTACCTGCAATCAAAATGGCGGCAGGCTGATCAGGCCGCGCCGTGCAGCATCAGATACAGCTCAACGATGGCTGCCGGAATATTGCCGCACATCTGGTCTGACAGTTCTGCATCTTCATCGATATCAGCCATCTCTGGTTCATCCATAAACAGACCAGATGCATACATAATCGGGAAGAGGTGACGAGCCACTTCTTCTTCACGCTCGGCGTACCAGGCTTCTTCGTTCAGCAGAACCGCTGACATAAAGCCCATTGCCCAGCTTTCCAGTGGCGGCTCTTCGTCATCGTCAATCAGAGTCAGATCTGTCGGTACCGGAAAGTCCTGGCCAGAATCCAGCCAGGCCTGAATTTCTTTGCTGAGTTTTTCCAGCAGATCGTTTACTTGAGCGCGCTGGTCTTTGCTGAAGCCTGTTTGTGGCTCAAACGCGCAATCCCAGATCACCTGAGTATCGGTTTCGGTCGGGCCGACAAGCAGGCCGGTGAGAAAACCGTGGGCTGCGAAAAAGTCGAAGCTGTCGTTACGTTCTGCTTCTTCTTCAAGCAGATTACCCAGGGTTTCCAGTTCTTCTTCCGAGAGGGCTGGGATACTATTCAGATCAGTCATATCTATCAGAGTACTTCATTACATGTTGGCGGCAATCGTATCAGGCTTATGAGGCAGCGGAAATCTTATCAGCAGGAAATATGGCTCAACCTGGACAATGAGCGTGTAAAAGTGGTGTTAACGGCATCCAAACGTCGTTCTATCCGCCTGCAGGTGAATTCTGATGGCGATATCGACCTGCGGGTGCCTTTAGGCACACCTCAAGCTGATGTGATGACCTTTGTCAGCCGCCACAAAGACTGGCTGAACGAACGCCGTGAAGCCGTGCGCGAGCGCGACGAGAAACGCGCACAGTCACTGAAGGTATATGGTCGTGATCTGCCTTTTGTCGAAAGTGCCCTTGGCGAGTTTCTGGTAACGGATGATCAGATCTGGATTCCGGATCACTGGAATGACGAGCAACGGGAAAAGGCACTGGATAAATGGCAGCGTTCAGAAGCACGGAGCTGCTTTGAGGCCCTTATCGAGCGCTGGTGGCCAGTTTTTGGCCCACTGGGGCATGAGCGACCGGCTCTCAGAATAAAACGTATGCGCACGCGCTGGGGAAGCCTGTCGCGCAAGGGCAACATCAACCTGAATCTGGCTTTGCTGGCCTTGCCGGAAGATCTGATTGAACTGGTGGTCGTCCACGAGCTTTGCCATCTGGAGCATTTCAATCATGGCGCGGGCTTTAAGGCACTGATGACCCGTTGCCTGCCTGACTGGCGCGAACGTGATCGCCGCATCAATCAGGAAGGTCTCGAGCTACTATAACTTCTCGCGTAGCCCAGAATTCTGTCGTAGCTGAAAATTCTGGGGTAGCTGATCTTTTAACTGATCAGCGATTACTGACGCTGGTATTGATCCACAGCTGGGAGTACCAGTAATAGCGCCCAGGCTGCCCAATACTTGGCGCGGTACAGTTGTAGCGGCCACGACCTGCAGTAATCGCCGTTGGCTGCTGCATGGTGATGGTCAGCGTGTCGCCATTCTCTTCTTTGTTGATTTCAAGCTTGCCGACGCCAGCGCCGTAACAGGCCAACTGAGATGGGTAGAAATCTTCGACTTTTACCGTCAGTGATAACTCAGGTGGATTATCGACCAACACCGGATCTTTGACCTCGTCTGGTGAGATCTTAAATGGCAGGCTGTGCAGCTTAGTGGTTAAGGTGTCGGTATTCGCGTATTGGCCGGATGCAGGAAAGCGCGGGATAACTTGCGGGTGGGCGCTGCTGCCCACAGCACCGGATTGCTGCCCAAGGGCGATATAACCTTTATCTTCGAGCCAGTTGGCCAGATCCATGGTGTATTCACCATTGGGATAGGCAAAAACGCGAGGGCTGCGTCCGGTTTCTTCTTTGATGCGGGCTTCTGCTTGGCTGATTTCTTTTTCCCACCAGTCTTCATCGCTTATGTCGGTAGGCTTTTCCAGCAGATAAGCATGAGAGCGGGTATGGTTGGCGATCAAGGCTCCAGCGCTCT
Organism: Thalassolituus sp.; assembly: GCA_038109705.1. Taxonomy (GTDB): domain Bacteria; phylum Pseudomonadota; class Gammaproteobacteria; order Pseudomonadales; family Oceanobacteraceae; genus Thalassolituus. Next base: position 4,805 of record JAYNJA010000219.1, read on the forward strand.
GAAGTTCACGCAGTTGCTCCCAGGTCATCATGTCTGCGTAGTTGCCGTCGATGGCGTCGGTTGCGGTGAATACGGTAAACGGCCAGCCGTGCTCTTTCAGTAACGGCCAGGCGTTGTCATAGATCGACCGGTAAGCATCATCGAAGGTGATAGCAACGGCACGTTCGGGCAGCGTTTCGCCGGCAAGGA
>JAYNJA010000220.1:0-4989 GCA_038109705.1 Thalassolituus sp.
CAAAGAGAGATCAGACGCATGAGTCGCCACACCCCGAAAGCCCATGGCCATAAAGCCCGTAAACGTTTTGGCCAGAACTTTCTGCACGACCATCACGTGATCGGCAAAATCGTCAAAGCCATCAGCCCAAAACCAACGGACTGTCTGGTTGAGATTGGTCCGGGTATGGGGGCGCTGACAGAGCCATTGCTGGAAGCCAGCGGCAAGCTTGATGTCGTCGAGCTGGATCGCGATCTGATTCCGATTCTGCGCACTAAGTTCTTCAATTATCCGGATTTTAAAATCCATGAAGGCGATGCACTCAAGTTCGATTTCCGCACCCTACTGGAAGACGGCCAGCAGTTGCGGATCGTCGGTAACCTGCCGTACAACATCTCTACACCACTGATTTTTCATTTTCTGAGCCACTACTACATGGTGCAGGACATGCACTTTATGCTGCAGAAAGAAGTTGTAGAGCGCCTCGCTGCTGCGCCGGGCAGTGGTGACTACGGCCGCCTCAGCATCATGGCCCAGTACTACTGCAAAGTAGAACCACTGTTTATTGTCGGTCCGGGCGCATTCAACCCGCCACCAAAGGTCGACTCTGCCATCGTCCGTATGGAACCGTATGACGAACTGCCGTTCCCGGCCAAAGATCACAAAGTGCTGGAACGTGTGGTTCGCGAAGCATTCAGCATGCGCCGTAAAACAATCCGTAATACATTGAAAAACCTGATCGATGCCGCCACTCTTGAAAGTATCGGTATTGATACAGGTCTGCGTCCTGAGAATCTGACACTGGCACAATACGTCACCATCGCAGACAAAGTCGCGGACATACTGAAAGCGCAGCAGGAGACGAATCAGAATGAAGCTTGATGACAGCGTCGCTGTCGCCGTAGAAAGCGAATATCTCGAAGAACAGTCGATCCCCGAGGATGACCGCTACGTATTCGCATACCACATCAGCATCACCAACGAGGGTGATCAGGGCGCAACCCTGCGCTCCCGTCACTGGTTTATTGCTGACGGCAACAACGACGTACACGAAGTCAAAGGTGAAGGTGTCGTCGGTGAGCAGCCAACCATCGAGCCCGGTGAGACCTACCGATATTCGTCAGGTTCAGTACTCGCTACCCGAGTTGGCAGCATGCGCGGCTATTACGTAATGGAAGCCGATGATGGCACCCTGTTTCATGCCACCATCCCGGTATTCACCCTGGCGTCACCTAACGCCCTGAACTGATAGCGGAGGCCGCTGATGGCAACGTATGCAATCGGCGATCTTCAGGGTTGCTTCGAACCCCTTCAGCGCCTGCTGCAACACATAGAATTTGATCCGGCCCGTGACCACTTATGGTTCGCTGGTGATCTCGTTAATCGTGGGCCTGAATCCCTCGAATGCCTGCGTTTTATCCGTGGCCTTGGTCATCGTGCGACGGCTGTACTTGGAAATCATGATCTGCATCTACTTGCGATCTGGTTTGGCACAGCCAACGAGAAAAAGAGTGATACCCTGCAGGATATCCTCGATGCACCAGACTGTGCTGAACTGATGGACTGGCTCCGTCATCAACCACTGGTGCACCTGGATGAAGCACGGAACTGGTGCATGAGTCATGCGGGGCTGCCCCCAATGTGGTCAGCGCGCAGAGCCAGACGCCTGTCCCAGGAAGTCGAACAGGTGTTACAGAACGACTGTGAAACCTTCTTCAAAGAGATGTACGGCAACCAGCCTGACCTCTGGGACAACAACCTTGCCGGGATGGATCGCCTGCGGGTAATCGTAAATTATCTGACCCGGATGCGTTTTATCGACCAGAACGGCCGCCTTGATCTGATCACAAAAGAATCGATCGGCACACAACCGGCCGGGTTTATCCCCTGGTTTCGCCACCCGGAACGGAAAGCGGTAAAAACCCGCCTGTTGTTTGGCCACTGGGCCGCCCTTGAAGGCCGGGCCGATGCTGATAACGTCTGGGCGCTCGACACAGGCTGTGTCTGGGGTGGGCAACTGACAGCCCTGCGACTCGATGATCAGCAGGTATTCAGTGTGCCGGCCAATAAAGAATCTAACGACTGAGGAGACGGCTATGTCTTTCCAACACATAAAAATCGCAGACGCCAAAACCATGCTGGATAACCCGGAGCTACGTATCGCCGATATCCGCGACGCCATGAGTTTTGAGGCCAATCACATCAAAGGTGCGGTTAACGTCAACAACGATAATCTGCCAGAATTTATGGAAAACACCCCGAAAGATGTGCCTCTGATCGTTTGCTGCTACCACGGCAATTCCAGTCAGGGGGCGGCTCAGTTCTTTGCAGCGCAAGGCTACACTGAGGTTTACAGTCTCGATGGCGGTTTCGAAATGTGGAAACTGGGAGTGCCAGAGCTTTGTGTGCGCTGAGCCTTCAGCCCTGGCGCGCTCTGTAACTGCAGTTATCCCCCTCCTATTCTGCATTTGCTACTGAAATGCAGCGGGCAAAGGCGTAGAACACTTTTGCCCAACTTTCCTTCTTATCTTCTAAAACGCGGCTTTGGTCACATTGGTTAGTCAATCAGAGTGCACTCGGGCACGCACCGTGCATACTGTTTATATAGCGCCAGAGAAATATCAAAGAACTGAAAAGTCACTGGCATCCGGCAACTTAAAAGATTCATACTGGTCTTATACGAGACAGTAGTTAAACAGGTTTTTATGTAACAGATCACACACTCGGACATACCGATAAGGGGTGCACCATGAGCGTATTCAGCCGTTTTCAGGAACGCTACCGCGAAACACAGGAAGAGGTGATGAGTCTCCAGGACTACCTTGAGCTGTGCAAACAGGATCCCACCGTTTACGCCTCAGCGGCCGAACGAATGTTAATGGCCATCGGCGAACCCGAGATCATTGATACTTCAAAAGACCTCCGCCTGAGCCGTATTTTCTCCAACAAAGTCATTAAGCGTTACCCGGCCTTCTCCGAATTCTATGGCATGGAAGAAGCTGTCGAGAACATTGTTTCCTACTTCCGTCACGCCGCTCAGGGCCTCGAAGAACGCAAACAGATTCTCTACCTGCTTGGTCCTGTCGGCGGCGGGAAATCATCACTCGCAGAACGCCTGAAAGAACTGATTCAACGTGTGCCGTTTTACGCAATTAAGGGGTCGCCTGTATTTGAATCACCACTGGGCTTATTTGACCCGAAAGAAGACGGTGCCATTCTCGAAGAAGACTACGGTATCCCGTCGCGCTATCTCGGAAAGGTGATGTCACCCTGGGCAGTAAAGCGCCTGCACGAAATGGGAGGCGACATCAGTAAATTCGAAGTGGTTAAACTCTACCCATCGACTCTTGATCAGATCGGTGTTGCCAAGACCGAACCTGGTGACGAAAACAACCAGGACATTTCATCTCTCGTCGGTAAAGTCGATATCCGTAAGCTTGAAGACTTCGCCCAGGACGACCCGGATGCATATTCCTACTCAGGTGCACTCTGTCGCGCCAACCAGGGCCTGATGGAATTCGTAGAAATGTTTAAAGCGCCGATTAAGGTGCTACACCCACTATTGACTGCGACTCAGGAAGGTAACTACAACGGCACCGAAGGTATGGGGGCTATTCCATTTGAAGGTGTGATTCTGGCGCACTCAAACGAATCTGAGTGGCAGGCATTCCGCAACAATAAGAACAACGAAGCGTTCCTTGACCGGGTGTACATTGTTAAGGTGCCTTATTGTCTGCGAGTTAATGAAGAAGTAAAAATCTACAACAAACTGCTGGAACACAGCTCACTGTCGCAGGCACCATGCGCTCCCGACACCCTGAGCATGCTCGCTAAATTCACCGTACTGTCACGTTTGAAAGTACCGGAGAACTCCAGCGTTTACTCCAAAATGCGTATCTATAATGGCGAAAACCTGAAGGATACCGACCCTAAAGCCAAATCCATTCAGGAATACAAAGACGGCGCTGGCGTCGATGAAGGCATGACCGGCATTTCAACCCGTTTCGCTTTCAAGATTCTGTCCAAGGTATTTAACTTTGATTCCACCGAAGTGGCGGCCAACCCGGTACACCTGATGTATGTGCTGGAACAGGCCATTGAGCAGGAGCAGTTCCCTGAAGAAACCCACAACCGCTACCTGAACTATCTGAAAGAATATCTGGCAGCGGAGTACGTCGCCTTTATCGGCAAAGAAATTCAGACCGCGTATCTGGAGTCTTATGCAGAATACGGTCAGAACATCTTCGACCGTTACGTGACCTACGCCGACTTCTGGATTCAGGATCAGGAATACCGCGACCCTGAAACTGGCGAGATGCTGGATCGTGCCGCTATTAACGAAGAACTCGAAAAAATTGAGAAATCTGCAGGGATCAGTAACCCAAAAGATTTCCGCAACGAAATCGTGAACTTTGTATTGCGCGCCCGCGCCAACAACAACGGCAACAACCCGAGCTGGCAGTCGTACGAAAAAATGCGCTCTGTTATTGAGAAGAAGATGTTCTCTAATACTGAAGACCTGCTGCCGGTTATTTCTTTCTCAGCAAAATCTTCGAACGAGGATCAGAAAAAACACGACGACTTTGTTAATCGCATGACCGAGCGTGGCTACACCGAGAAGCAGGTGCGCCTGCTGTCTGAATGGTACCTGCGTGTACGTAAGTCTCAGTAACTGCTGACCGCGCCTGCCACGCAGGCGCTGAGAGAGGGTTTAATGTCATATATCATTGACCGCCGCCTCAATGGCAAAAATAAAAGTATGGTTAACCGGCAGCGTTTTTTAGAACGCTACCGGGGCCATATCAAAGAGGCTGTCAGGGAATCTGTAAACCGCCGCTCTATTACCGATATGGACCGTGGCGAAGAAATCAGTATCCCGACCCGGAACACACACGAACCCAGAATTACTCACGGTCAGGGGGGCCGCCAGCACCGGGTATATCCGGGTAACAAACAATTTTCGACAGGGGACGAGCTGGAAAAACCACAGCAAGGTGGTGGAGGCCAGGG
>JAYNJA010000221.1:0-332 GCA_038109705.1 Thalassolituus sp.
CGCCTAACCTGACTGACGAAATCTGGCTGTACGGTGGTTCTACCAAGCAGATCGAAACCACTCTGCGTTACGGTCGTGCTGGTAAGATGCCTGCACAGGCAGAAATCCTGGGCGAAGAAAAAGTCCACGTTCTTGCGGCTTATGTTTACTCACTGTCTCAGGACAAGTAATCAGGCGGGGGCAACCGCTCCCCTCTTGAGCTAACGCAAGAAACTATAAAAAAGCGGCCTCCGGGCCGCTTTTTTTATCCCGGCAAGATAGCAAAAACTATATAATAAAACCGGTATATAAGAGTTGTCAGATACATTGATAGCCACCTAATATACAACCAT
>JAYNJA010000221.1:342-4937 GCA_038109705.1 Thalassolituus sp.
TTATGAGCGAGATTCCGGTTAAAGACGTCACACCGAAGACTGATAAACAACCCGAAATGGTCAGCATGTACCAGAAGCGGGAAAAGATTTACGTGCGCGAGATTGAAGGCCTGTTCCAGAAAATCCGCACGTGGTCACTCTGGGCATTGATGCTGGGCTATTTTGGTACGGTCTGGCTGAACTGGGGCGATCGCCAGGCGGTCTTGTTTGATTTACCTGCCCGTCAGTTCCATATTTTTGGTGTTACCTTCTGGCCACAGGACTTTATGCTGCTGTCCTGGGCGCTGATCATCTGTGCCTTTGGCCTGTTCACTATTACTAACCTCGCCGGACGTATCTGGTGTGGTTACACCTGCCCTCAGTCGGCGTGGTCATTTATTTTCATGTGGATCGAAGAGCGCGCCGAAGGCACGCGTAATCAGCGCATGAAGCTCGATAAAGAGCCAATGAGCACCACAAAGCTGCGCAAAAAATCCATTAAGCACATCGCCTGGCTCATCGTTGCCTTCTGGACAGGTGTCACCTTCGTTGGTTATTTCACTCCGATCCGCGAATTAGTGCCTGATATTTTCACCCTCGGCGATATCGGCTCCTGGGCGATTTTCTGGATTGGCTTCTTCACTGTGGCAACCTATGTGAATGCTGGCTGGATGCGCGAGCAGGTGTGCATCTACATGTGCCCATACGCCCGCTTCCAGTCGGTTATGTACGATACCGATACGCTGGCAGTGTCTTACGACTTTAACCGGGGTGAGCCACGCGGCAAGCGTTCTAAGAAAGCAAAGGCCGAAGGTGATACCAACCAGCTCGGTGACTGTGTCGACTGCTCGCTGTGTGTTCAGGTCTGCCCTACCGGTATCGATATCCGCGACGGTCTGCAGTATCAGTGTATTGGCTGTGCGCTCTGTATCGACGCCTGTGATTCGATCATGGAAAAACTCGATAAGCCAAAAGGCCTGATCCGTTACACCACAGAAAATGAGCTGGAAGGCAAGAAGACGCACATCATGCGCCCTCGCCTGTTCGGCTACGCAATTGCCCTGATCGTTATGATCGGTGGTCTGGGGTACGCAATTCTGGATCGCACACCGTTTGAGCTGGATATCGAGCGTGACCGTGGTCGTCTGTATCAGATGACCGTCAACGACACCATTCAGAATGCCTACACCCTGAAGCTGATGAATATGTCGCAGGAGCCACATACTTATGTGCTGACGGTTGAAGGGCTCGACGGCATCAAGCTACTCGGTCAGACCGAATATCAACTCGATATTAACCAGCTGCACGAAGCTACGATCAATCTCGAAATTGATCCGGAGGTGACCAAAACCTCAGCCAGCAAAACGAATATCGAATTCGTTATTACCAACAAAGAAACCGGTGAAGAAGTCACCCGCGAAGAGAGCCGCTTTATTGCACCACGCAGCTAAAGCGACTTTCGCCTCTGCCCTAGCCAGTGCAGGTACTTCCTGACACAACAAGGCTGGAGCTGCATCGCCCGAGTGGTTACACTTGGGCGATTTTTTAGGGCAGCCACTTAGCTGCCTGCACAACCCACTTTTCCTGGATACAGAGCATGACGAGCGAAAAGCACACCCCCTGGTACAAAGAACCTATGATGCTGATTGTGGCGGGTGTTCCCGTTATTGCAGTTATCTGGGGCGGCGTGATGCTGTCACTGGCCCTCGACAGCAAAGACTCTCTGGTAAGCAACAGTTACTACAAAGACGGCATGGGCTACACCCAGGACAAACGTTTTCATGAAGAAGCCCGCCGCCTGAATGTCAGCGGAGAAATCCTGTTCACAGCAGATGAAATCATCGTCAGTGTAGATGGCGACATGGAAGAGAAACCGCATTCTCTGCAGATGCAGCTGATCCACCCGACTCTGGAAGATCGCGATCTGACTCTGTTCCTGCAGCAAATGCCAGATGGCCGCTACATCACCGCCAACGAGATCGAACTGCCGCAGAAGCGCAATATCTGGCTGACCAGTCTTGATCAGAACTGGCGTGTGACAGCACTTAGCTTTATTCAGGCTGGTAAGAAGATTCAGACCGTTGCTCCATGACACAAACCCCTGCGGAATCCTGCTTTCACTGCGGTGAAGCACTGAAAGCTGGCCCACGCTGGTCGGCTGAAATTGATGGTAAAGACCAACCAATGTGCTGCCCCGGCTGCAAAGCTGTGGCAGAAACCATTGTTGCCTCCGGTCTGAAAGATTATTACCGCCACCGCACTGAACTTCCGCAGTTATCGCCGGCTGACGAAGACGACGAAACCCTCGTTGCCCGCGAATCTCTCACCCTTTACGACAGTGACGCTCTGCAACAACAGTTCGTTGCCCGCGACGGCGATGATCGTGAAGCTACGCTCATTATCGACGGCATCAGCTGTGCAGCCTGTGCCTGGCTGATTGAACACCGTATTAATCAGCTCAATGGCGTTGAGCGCGCGACGCTTAACCTTTCCAATCATCGCCTTGTTGTCCGCTGGAGCAGTAAGGAGATCGCTCTCTCGCAGATTTTTGAAGCGGTGTACCGCCTGGGTTACAAAGCCGCGCCTTTTTCAGCCACCGAAGATGACGCCCGCCGCGACCGCGAAGGTAAGCAGGCGATCCGACGCTTAGCCGTTGCTGGTATCGGCATGATGCAGGTGATGATGCTGGCGGTGCCTCTGTATGCCGGCATGGCGCAGCAATATGAAATCTTCATGCGCTTTGCGTCCATGATTCTCACTTTGCCGGTAGTGTTATTCAGCGCCCGGCCGTTTTTTGATGCGGCAATCCGGGATCTGAAGTCCCGCCATCTGACGATGGATGTACCTGTATCTCTGGCGATCATTCTCGCCTTCGGTTCGAGTATCTGGAGTACTTTTAATCAGGGCGTCGAAGTCTATTTTGACTCGGTGTGTATGTTCACCTTCCTGCTGTTGCTGGGGCGCTTTCTTGAAATGCGTGCGCGCCATCGTATGGGTAAAGCGGGCAACAATCTGATGACGCTGCTGCCCAATGTTGCCCTGCGTATCGAGAATGACGAGGAGAACATCATTGCCGCCAGTGATATCCGCCGTGGCGATGTACTGTTATTGAAACCGGGGTATCCGATCCCTGCAGACGGCACAGTGGTTGATGGCCGTAGCACCGTCGATGAGTCTGCTCTCACTGGCGAATATATGCCCGTCAGTAAAACGGTGGGCGATCGCCTGATCGGCGGGACTATAAATGTTGAAAGTCCAATAACGATGGAAGTCACTGACACCGGTGCCGACGCACAACTTTCTACAATTGTGCGCCTGATGGACCGCGCTCAACAGGAAAAGCCGAAAGTCGCCTTAATAGCAGACAGCATCGCCAGCCGCTTTGTCGCGGCGGTACTCATTATTTCTGGCTCTGTATTTGGTTACTGGGCATTTCAGGGGAACGACCACGCGTTCTTTATCGCGCTGTCAGTGCTTGTAGTCACCTGCCCTTGTGCCCTCTCGTTAGCGACCCCTACGGCACTCACCGCTGCGACGACCGCACTACGCGAGCAAGGTCTGCTGATCAGTAAAGGCCACGTTCTTGAAACCCTGCAAAAAGTTAATCGAGTTGTATTCGACAAAACCGGCACACTCACCGTTGGGCGCTTATCACTTGCTGAAGTAAAGCCGCTCGCAGAAGTGAAGCCATTAGCCGATGACAATGCGCACTACCTCAGCTCTGTCGTTGCCACGCTTGAGCAGCACGCGAGCCACCCGATTGCGAAAGCTTTCCGCCAGTTTGAGAAGTATGAAAGCAGCGATGTAATTCATCACCCAAGCCAGGGCGTCAGTGGTACGGTCGACGGCAAAGAATACCGTTTCGGACGTGCTGATTTCGCATGGCCTGTAGGTATAGAAACGGCAGGTATAGAAACTCCGCCATCAGAAACAGGCCAATGGCTGTTACTGGCCAGCGAAGAAAAACCCTTAGCCTGGTTCCTATTGAACGATTCCGTCCGCCGCAGCGCGGCTCCATTAGTTGCTCATTTGCAGGCAGCAGGTATTGAAGTTGCGCTCCTTACTGGCGACCCTTCAGCCTCGGCACAGCTGGTCGGCCAGTCATTAAACATAAGCCTGGTGCGCCACGGATTAAGCCCCGAAGATAAACTCACCATCGTGCGCGAATGGCAAGCTCAGGGCGATACCGTATTGATGGTTGGCGATGGCATTAACGACGTTCCTGTTCTCGCAGGCGCGGATGTGTCTCTGGCAGTTAACGACGCAACCGACTTAGCCAAAACCAATGCCGATATTCTGCTGACCAATGGCCGCCTGGAAGTACTCGCCGACGCTCTCAACGTATCGGGCCGTACCCGTAATGTTATTCGCCAGAACATTGGCTGGGCGCTACTATACAACCTTATTGCGCTGCCTCTGGCGGCCGCTGGTATGGTGCCCCCATGGGCCGCTGCTATCGGAATGTCATTCAGCTCTCTGCTCGTCGTGCTTAACGCGCTGCGTCTGACCAAGAGCCAGAAGCAACCTCTGATACAGCCAGCTGGCAATCCGATTACTGACTGAGAACCGCTCATGGACATCATTTACGTACTGGTCCCGCTTTCTATTCTGCTGCT
>JAYNJA010000222.1:0-4911 GCA_038109705.1 Thalassolituus sp.
GCAGTAGGGTGCTTAATCTGACAATCAGTTACGGATCAGGTGATCAAAGGCTCCCAAGGCAGCGGTAGCACCTGCGCCCATGGAGATAATGATCTGCTTGTACGCGACATTGGTACAGTCGCCAGCAGCAAATACACCCGGCACATTAGTCTGACCATGACCGTCGATCACAATTTCACCACGTTCCGTCAAGCCGACAGTTTCTTTCAGAAACTCGGTGTTAGGAACCAGGCCAATCTGTACAAAAATACCCGCGACATCGACAACATGAGTTTCGTCGGTTGCACGATCTTTATACTTCAGGCCAATCACTTTATTACCATCACCCAGCACTTCAGTGGTCATCGCCATTTTAATAATGTTGATATTCGCTGTGTTCTGCGCTTTTTTCACCAGTACCGCATCGGCACGCAGCGTGTCTGAGAACTCCAGAACAGTCACATGTTCTACGATACCCGCGAGGTCGATCGCTGCTTCAATACCTGAGTTACCACCACCGATAACCGCTACTTTTTTACCCTTGAACAGCGGGCCATCACAGTGTGGGCAGAAACATACACCTTTTGCTTTATATTCCTGCTCACCCGGTACATTCATTTCTCTCCAGCGTGCACCTGTGGCCAGAATCACCGACTTACTCGCCAGTACTGCTCCATTTGCCAGTTCGACCTCTGTCAGACCAGATTCGGTCTTACGCAAACCAACCGCTTTCTGAGCTTTCATCACGTCCACGTCGTACTGCTTAACGTGCTCTTCGAGATGAGCAACCAGTTTCGGACCTTCGGTGTAAGGCACAGAGATAAAGTTCTCAATACCCACGGTATCAGAAACCTGACCACCAAAGCGCTCTGCCACCACACCAGTACGGATGCCTTTACGCGCAGCGTAGATAGCTGCTGACGCACCTGCTGGGCCACCACCAACCACCAGAACATCGAACGGGTCTTTGTCTTTCAGTGCTTCTGCCGCTTTCGCATCCGCGTCGTCATCGACCAGGTTCAGAATATCTGCCAGGGTCTGCTTACCATTCGCCAGCGGCTCACCGTTCAGGTAAAGCGCAGGTACGGCCATGATGTCCTTCTCAGTCACTTCTTCCTGGAACACACCACCATCAATCATGGTCGCGGTAACCTTAGGGTTCAGAGCAGCGATCAGATTGATCGACTGAACCACATCCGGACAGTTGTGACACGAGAGAGACACGTACACCTCGAAGTTCAGCTCACGGGTCAGCTCTTTCGCCTGATCCTGCAGCGCCTGATCTTCTTTCGATGGGTGACTACCTGCCTGCAGCAGTGCCAGAACCAGCGAAGTAAACTCATGGCCAAGCGGAATACCTGCGAAAAACACACGCGGCGCGTTATCTTCTTTCGCAATCGCCATCACAGGGGCACGGCCGTTAATCTTCTCTTCGGTGGTGCTTACAGAAATCTTATCGTTCAGCTCCGCGATCTCGCGCGCCAGTTCCTCAAGCTCTATCGCTTTCGGCGACCCATCAACGGCCACCAGCAATGAAATCGGGTTACGCAGGTTCTGCAGGTAAGCACCGAGCTGTTGTTTCATGGTTGCATCTAACATGATGGTTTCCTTTATGTTGATTCGGCTTCTTCCCAAATTCGATGTTACATCGGGAGCAGAAGCGCCTTAATTCAAAGTACAGGATTATAGTAGCGAGACTGGCTGCATTATTTAAATCAATCTTTTCTAACCCTTCGATAGCTATTAGCTAAAACCCGACCATAGATATAACCTATCATGCGATTTAAGCTAGCATGACGGGGCTATAGGGAGATGATCCCGCTCAAGATCAGAGAAGTTATGGAGTGACTGTGAAGAATGATCGTTTGAGACTGAAGTCACAGCCCTAAGATGTTGCACCAAATTGCTGGCGCGTATCCATATCTGCAGCCATAACCCTGACTATCGTCAGAGACTTGTCAGACACGAGGTAATACAGAACATAACGGTCGATACTGAAGCTACGAAGCCCGCACGCCAACTCGTCCCGCTCGATCCCCATCAATGGAAACTCAGCAAGCCGTTCAATAACCTTCAATAACTTATCCAGAAAGCGATCTGCGTTAACAGGCTGATCTTCTGCGATATATAGCCAGACCGACAACAGATCGTTTTCGGCCTCAGGAGAAACTTCAGTATTAAGCATCGGACATTCCCTATCGTTTGGCTTAACTGTAATCAGATACTAACTACCTTTCTTAAGCATTGCTCTTCCCCGAGCCTTCACCGAATTCATATCCAGTGGCTTACTGCCATTATCTTCTAACGAGTTCAGCCCTTTTGCTATCTCGCTGCGAAGCATCGCCAAAGCCTGCTCATCATCCTCAAGCTTGCGCAAACCGGCACGAATAACCTCACTGACCGAGCCATAACGTCCACTCTGCACCTGCTCAGCTACAAAACCATCAAAGTGATCGCCAAGCGTTACGCTGGTGTTCTTAGCCATCATCGCACCCTCAATACCAAATATTGGTATATATTGGTACTCATCATCAGCGATGTCAAAAGCAGAAACGAAAAACCCCGGCCGAAGCCGGGGTTTTCACCGTACATCTGAGCGTTTGCGACAAGGCGCTAGCTCAGATCATCTGGCACAGCTGAGGCGATGAGCTGCAAGGCATTTTTGTGCGTGTACCCAAAAGAAAAACCCCAGCCGAAGCCGGGGTTTTCATCTTAGGTCTGAGCGTTTGCGAGGCAGACTGCGCAAGGCAAAAGTCGGTTGAGGAAGCGGAGTTTAGTTAGCCTAAATGAGCATTCCGAAACCGACTTTTAACGCCGCGCAGGCAACGCAGCTAGCTCAGAAGCTAGATTAGATCTTGCCAACCAGATCCAGGCTAGGAGCCAGAGTCGCTTCGCCTTCTTTCCACTTAGCTGGGCAAACCTGACCTGGGTTGTTGCGAACGTACTGAGCAGCTTTAACTTTGCGCAGCAGTTCTTCAGCGTTACGGCCAACACCTTCACAGGTGATTTCCATAACCTGGATAACGCCGTCTGGGTCGATTACGAAAGTAGCGCGGTCTGCCAGACCAACGCCTGGACGCATTACACCGAAGTTGTTGGTGATGTTGCCGCTGTTGTCGCCAACCATGTAGTAGTTGATCTTACCGATGGTTTCAGAAGCATCGTGCCATGCTTTGTGTACGAAGTGAGTGTCGGTAGATACAGAGAACACTTCTACACCCAGCTTCTGCAGTTCTTCGTATTTGTCAGCCACGTCACCCAGTTCAGTTGGGCAAACGAAAGTGAAGTCAGCTGGGTAGAAGAAGAAGATAGACCACTTGCCTTTAACGTCTGCTTCAGTGATGTCTACGAATTCGCCGTTTTTGAACGCGGTAGCGCTGAATGGCTTAATTTCGGTGTTAATCATGGTGTTTCTCCATTTAGGTTTTGAATTCAACGGGGACCATACTAAAGCCCGGCCCCCGATACGTTAAATTGATCTTTTCAACTCAGGCAATAGGAAAACCCTATCACCCATATCTTCAGACTGCCGGAGCCACATTACTCCTTCGTGACACCTGCCGGAAGCGTCTCAAGATGCAGAGTTCTCGTTGGGAAGGCACAATCTGCCTCATTCGCATGAATAATATCCATGATTCTGAGCAGCACATCCTGCTTCACTTCGTGGTAATGCACCCAAGCTGTTGTTTTAGTGAAGGCATAAACAAAGAAATCAAGGCTTGAGGCCCCGAATGCATTGAAATTAACAATGATGGTCTGATCTTTGTCGATCTCTTCATGCTGGCGCAGCATGTCTTGTATTTCGGTCATGATCTTCCGAATAGCCCGGGCATCCTGATAGCGCACACCAATGGTTTCGTAGATACGGCGATTGAGCATACGTGATGGGTTTTCAACCGAGATGCTGGTAAAGACCGAATTCGGCACATAGAGCGGGCGCTTATCGAACGTGCGAATGCGGGTCACGCGGAAGCCGATGCTTTCGACCGTCCCTTCGATTGAGCGATCAGGCGAGCGCACCCAATCACCCACTTTAAACGGCTTATCAAGATAGATAATCAGTGAACCAAAAAAGTTGGCGAGCAAATCTTTGGCCGCAAGACCAACAATCAGACCACCCATACCACCGAAGGCGAGAATCCCTGAAATCGAAATACCCAGCAGCTGGAACACAGGAAGAATAATCAGAATGGTGACGGCGAGCTTGGCGATTTTGCCGACTAACTGAACGGTGGTTGGGTCCATCCCACCTTCTAGCTGCTTCTCTTCGACGCGGTTAATTAAGCGCCACATCGCCCAGGCGACAAGCACTATCAGGGCAAGCTGTCGTATCGCAGAAATATTGGCCTGTATTTCTTTGCCGAAATAAACCGCGCTGATATCAGCGGCCCAGGTAAAGCCGACCGCCAGAATCATCCAGTTCACTGGCACAGCAATCGCGCTGACAACGACGTCGTCCCAATGATTGTTGGTACTGGCCACTAACTGCACCATGCGCTTACGCAACATGCGCCAGAACAGGCCTGCAACCAGCGTAATTCCGAGAACGATGATTACATCCCAGAACCAGTCGTAGTTCTGACCAATCAGTTCATGCCACCATTCCATGGGAAATCCTTCTTAGCTCTGGCCAGAGTTCTGGCGCTGGCGCACAGCCTCAAACAAACATACACCGGTCGCGACAGACACGTTTAGTGAGCTGACCTCACCCGCCATCGGGATGTTAATCAGGTGGTCGCAGTGTTCGCGGGTCAGGCGACGCATCCCCGGGCCTTCAGCGCCCATAACCAGCGCCAGCGGGCCTTTAAGGTCCTGCTGATAAACACTATTCGGTGCTTCTCCGGCGGTTCCGATAATCCAGATGCCACGTTCCTGCAGCTCTTTCATGGTACGGGCCAGATTCGTGACCTGAATATAAGGAATGGCTTCCGC
>JAYNJA010000223.1:0-4911 GCA_038109705.1 Thalassolituus sp.
GGAGTAGGTTATGGCTTTCCGGTCTGATGAAGATAAAAAAGCCTATTGGCGCAAAAACCTGAATCTTATGTTCGTTCTGCTCGTTATCTGGGCAGTAGTTTCATACGGTTTTGGAATTCTGTTACGCCCAGTACTGGATGCAATTCCAGTGGGGGGCGTTGGCCTTGGCTTCTGGTTTGCACAGCAGGGATCTATCTATGCATTTCTGATCATTGTGTTTGTGTACGCCAAAAAAATGCGTGAACTCGACCGAGAGTTCGGCGTTGATGACGACGAATAACTGAGGAGCGCACTATGGATCTTCAAACCTTAACCTATATTGTAGTGGGGCTTACCTTCGCCCTCTACATCGGGATCGCAATCTGGGCACGTGCCGGTACAACCGGTGAATATTACGCAGCAGGCCGAGGGGTTCACCCGGTTGCCAATGGTATGGCGACAGCCGCAGACTGGATGTCGGCAGCCTCGTTCATCTCGATGGCTGGTCTTATTGCCTTCCAGGGCTACGACGCCTCCATTTTCCTGATGGGCTGGACTGGTGGTTACGTACTGCTTGCCCTGTGTCTGGCACCTTATCTGCGCAAGTTCGGCAAATTTACCGTGCCTGACTTTATCGGTGACCGCTTCTACTCCAGCACAGCGCGCATCGTCGCTGTAATCTGTCTGATCGTTGCCTCACTGACCTACGTAATTGGTCAGATGAAAGGTATCGGTGTGGCATTCTCCCGCTTCCTCGACGTTGAATACTCAACCGGCCTCTACTCTGGTATGGCTATCGTATTCTTCTACGCCGTACTCGGTGGCATGAAGGGCGTAACCTACACTCAGATCGCTCAGTACTGCGTTCTGATTTTTGCTTACACAGTACCAGCGGTTTTTATTTCGCTGAATCTGACTGGCAACCCTCTGCCTCAGCTGGGTCTGTTCAGTGACACTGCAGATGGCACACCGCTACTGTTGAAACTCGATCAGACCCTGGTTGACCTTGGTTTCGCAGAATACACCGCCCAGAAAGGTGGTACCTTCAACATGATGATGTACACACTGTCTCTGATGCTGGGTACCGCCGGTCTGCCACACGTAATCATCCGTTTCTTCACCGTACCTAAAGTAAGTGACGCACGTACTTCTGCGGGTTGGGCACTGCTGTTTATCGCGATTCTGTACACCACTGCACCTGCAGTAGGTTCTATGGCTCGCCTGAATCTGACCAATACGATCCAGAGCGGCGAAGTAGGTGATCCTCAGGGTAACCTGGCGTACGAAGATCGTCCGGAGTGGTTTAAAAACTGGGAAAACACCGGCCTTCTGAAATTCGAAGATAAGAATGGTGATGGTCGTATTCAGTACTACAACGACAAGAACCCTGAGTTTGCGGCAAAAGCTGAAAGCTATGGTTGGAAAGGCAACGAAATGGTTAAAGTAGACCGAGACATCATGGTTCTGGCTAACCCTGAAATTGCTCAACTTCCAAACTGGGTTATCGCTCTGGTAGCCGCCGGTGGTCTTGCTGCTGCACTGTCTACCGCTGCAGGTCTGCTACTGGCGATCTCAACCGCGATTTCACACGACCTTCTCAAGCGCACCTTTATGCCTGAGATCGGTGAGAAGAATGAGCTCATGTCTGCACGTATCGCGATGGCCGGTGCCATCATGGTGGCAGGTTACCTTGGCCTTAATCCTCCGGGTTTTGCGGCACAGGTGGTTGCCCTGGCATTCGGTCTGGCGGCATCTTCAATCTTCCCGGTACTGATGATGGGTATCTTCTCCACCACAGTAAACAAACAGGGCGCAATTGCTGGTATGTTGGCGGGTCTGCTGAGCACCCTGCTCTACATCTTCAGCTACAAAGGCTTCCTGTTTATTCCTGGCACTGAGCTGCTGGCGAATACTGCGGACAACTGGTTCCTTGGAATTGCTCCAGAAGCATTCGGCGCACTTGGTGCTCTGATCAACTTTGTGGTCGCATTCTCGGTAAGTAAAGTGACAGCGCCAGTACCTGATGAAATCCGCCATATGGTTGAAGACATCCGTGTACCTAAAGGTGCCGGCGGTGCTCAGGATCACTGATCATTCAGTAAACTGAGCCACTGAAACAAAGAAGCCCCGGATATCCGGGGCTTTTTTGTGCCGTGCGCACTATGAAGCAGTTAAGGAACAGTTAAAGAATGGTTAACCTTCAGGTTGTAACTCGACGGTCCCGGATTCAGACAACTTCTTAATAAAGCCATTCAAAGGCTCAAGGCTACTGCCCTTAAAGAAAAGCACTGGGGAGAGCGTACCGATAATGGTCGTATGAGACGTCCCGTCAATCATCTGCAAGGTCACGTCTTTGTTTTCATCACGAAGGCGGCGCTCCAGCGCATAGCTATTCTTCTGAGGGTCAACCAGATCATCATTTTCTGGCACCAGTAGCAATGCAGGAACCTTTGAGTTGCTCACGAAATCAATAGGGTTTGAATCTGCCGGGTAATCGGGATGAAAGAACACTGGCTTCACATCCTCGACCTTGATCGGATACAGGTCATAAGGCCCTGCAACACCAACCCAGCCGTTAAGAGTCGCTTCAACGGCTAAACCTTCCCGTTCAAGCCAGACAGGATCGAGTGCCAGCATCGCGGCGTTATAGGCTCCCGCGCTATGGCCCATCAAAGTTATATGCTTAGCCGGCTGATAAGGTGCCAGAAGGTCTGAGCCAATCAGCTCATACACTTTTTTAACCGCAGCAGCGCTATCATATAGAAACTCTGGGTAACGCACTTCAGGGTAGAGGCGATAATCCGCTACCACTGTGATATACCCCTGATCAGCCAGGCGACGACCAACAAAACGATAATCGCCACGCTCACCGCTATTCCAGCTACCACCGTAGAAAAACAGCACGACAGGCGTCGAACTGCTGTCCTCGGCTCTGGTGGCCGGAAGATACACATCAAGCTGGTGGCGCTCTCCTTCACCGTAGCGTATGTCAGACACCGACTGGACGTCATATACCTTGGATACCGCATTCACCAACCCCAGCGGGCTACAGGCACTCAGTAATGAGGCTACCGGCAGCCACGCCCAGCGGGGAAACTTGTTTACAGGTTTCACAGAACTGCCAGTGCCGCCTCGTAGTCAGGCTCATCCGCAGTCTCACCAACCTGCTCCGTATGCAGGACTTTACCGTCAGTATCAATGACAACCACGGAGCGGGATAACAGACCGCGCAGTGGTCCATCAGTAAAGGTTACGCCATAGGCCTCACCAAAGTTAGAACGGAATACAGAGCCGGTATCTACATTGTCGATACCTTCTGCACCACAGAAACGGCTAAGCGCAAATGGCAGATCAGCAGAGATACAGACAACAGCAACGTTGTCTGCCGCCGCTGCTTTCTCATTAAATTTGCGAACCGAGGTAGCGCAGGTCGGCGTATCTACCGAAGGAAAAATGTTCAGAACAACACGCTTACCAGACAGGCTTTCAAGCGTCAGATCAGCCAGATCTGCGCCGGTCAGAGTAAAGCCTGGAGCTTGTGAACCAACAGCAGGAAGTTCACCTGAAGTCGAGAAAGGATTGCCTTTAAGAGTAACGGTAGCCATACGGATTCTCCGGATAATGAATATCCGAGTACTATGCTATGGCTTTATGAAAGAGACAACCTGCGTAATGCATTTAACAGGCTATCTCGACAAAACAGTGCGTTTCATACCCTGTTCAAGGCAAGATGTTATATCGAAGTCTAAAGCAATTACCGTTCTATGATTTCTGGTCGCAGCGGTGCAAGCGCCCGTATCAGGCGGTTTCTGGCCGTCATCGGCGTATCCGCTTTGACCATGGCGTTTTGCAACAGCTCAACCACACGGTTAAATTCGCCAGTAGTGATATTCATTCCTGCGTGAGAATCTTCCATGGTGTCTCCTGTGTAAACACAAGGTCCACCACTCACCATACAAAACTGCTCAATCAGTTTTTCGCGTAACCGGGGGACATCTGTATTTTTAAAAAATGGAAATATTTCCTGGTCGTAAGAAATCTCAGAGATAAAACCATCAACGATTTTCTCTACTCCAGCCTCTCCACCAAGCTCTTCGTAAAATGCATCACCTGCAGACACGGAACTGACAGTGAGTGTGAAGGTGAGAAAAAGAGAGGCGGCAACAGTCAAAACTTTCATAATTTATTCTCCGGCTGATTATCAATAACGCTCGATCAATTACTTAAGCCAGCTGCTGACTGAAAAATACAAGCCATCCTGATCATCACTGCCGGCAATACTACCGAGTTGAGCATAGGCCAGCGTCAGATTAACTTTCTTAGAGGGGAACCATGC
This sequence comes from Thalassolituus sp., assembly GCA_038109705.1. Taxonomy (GTDB): domain Bacteria; phylum Pseudomonadota; class Gammaproteobacteria; order Pseudomonadales; family Oceanobacteraceae; genus Thalassolituus. Next base: position 4,316 of record JAYNJA010000223.1, read on the forward strand.
GACAAAAACGTCACTGAAGCTGTCTTCGGCAAAGGCACTGAGGTTATCTGGCTTCTTCCGATATTCCATCCCCAGAGCAAGGTCATCCCGTATCAGCACCAACGCTGAAAACTCCGGCATCAACTGATATTTGTCGCTATCATCACCACCGTACCCGAGCAATCCTAACTGGTTTGCTTTAGTTGCCCGCAAAGTCGCATTCCAGAGAATGTGGTAACCCGCTAGTGCCCCAAGTTCAAGGCTTGTGGCTGAGAGATAAACATCAGTCCCGGTATCAGCCTCCGCAGCACCAACCGCTTCTGCAACTGCAGAATCCAATAAGCGTTTATACTGAATTCCTACAGATATCTGCGGCGTAGTTGTGTATACGAGATCGCCGGCAATACGATATTTAGCGCCGTAAACTTCCTGACGGATGTCTCCTGCAACCCCTTTTATCTCGAAACTCTGTAAAGCTGCAGAAAGTTCAATCTGGTTGGCGTAACTAAACGACACACCTTTAACATCGAGACGGAAATCCTGCACGTCGGTCTCTGTATAGAATGCACCCGCAGACAGTTCGCTATCGTCGCTGTAGCCGCTGATTACTGCCCAGG
>JAYNJA010000224.1:0-4896 GCA_038109705.1 Thalassolituus sp.
ATGGGGGGATGCGTCGCAAACATCATGCTGAAACTAGATGGCTTGAAGCGCGATATCGAACCGAAAAAGAAATGCGACATTTCATGCGCGGCACTGGCTGAGATATGTGAGCCGGCCCCATAGCCAATAATCTTCAGGGCATCGCTGATACCCGAAGGGTTGCGGGTGAACTGTACTGCTGACGCGTCGGCAAGAAACTCGCGCTGGCGGCTGACACCTGCCTTAATCAGTTTGCCGAAAAATGTACCGACAGAACCGACGATAACCAGCCCGAGACCAAGAAAGAACAATGCAGCGGCAGGATTTTCTCGGGATGAACTCGAGCTGCGACGGGTAGTGCTATGCAGCAAGAGATAACCAATTTCGGCAATAAACGTAATGCCGTAAATAATGCCGGTGAGGCGCATGTTCATGCGCATATCGCCATTAAAAATATGGCTGAATTCGTGGGCGATCACTCCCTGAAGCTGGTCGCGGTTCAGTGCCTCAAGTGCGCCTCGGGTAATACCAATAACCGCATCGCTGGGTTGATAGCCGGCGGCGAAGGCATTGATGCCTGAATCTTCCATGACGTACACATCCGGCACGGGCATGCCTGATGCCAGCGCCATTTCTTCAACCACGTTCAGAATTCGTTTTTCGTCGAGGTCCGGTGTACCCGGGTCGAGCAGGGTCGCGCCTAAGGCGTTAGCGACGTCTTTACCGTGGCGCAGGCTTAGCTGGCGGAAGAAACTGCAGATCAGAATAACGCTTAACGTCGTACCGCTGACGACCAGCCAGTGTTCGAGGGTATAAGCATTAAGTGGATCATTCGGAACGCCTTCGGCAGTATTAGAAAAGCCTGCGGCTATAAAGGCAATAAACATCAGGTTTACTACCAGAATGACGCCGCCAACGGCGATGGTAAACAAAGTAATCAGCCAGGCCGTGTTGCGCCTGGCGTCTTCCTGATGCCGGAAAAAGTTCATACTTCAGTCTCAGAAACTGATCTTAGGTGCTTCTTCCAGAGCGGCCCGGTTCTCAAATTCGAGCAGCGTTGCGTCTTTGCGGTGACCAAACATGTTGGCGAGCATGTTGGTCGGAAAGCTCTGACGGTAGGTGTTGTACTCCATCACGGAATCGTTGTATGCCTGACGGGCAAAGGTTATGCGGTTTTCGGTGCTGCTCAGTTCTTCACTAAGCTGCATCATATTGGCGTTTGCCTTCAGGTCCGGATAGGCCTCCATTACTACATTCAGGCGGCCCAGCGCGTTAGCAAGAAGACCTTCAGCACCCATTAACTGTTTCATTGCGCCCGCATTTTCCGGATTACCAGAAATCGCCTTCAGGCCAGCCGCTGCTTCGTTACGTGCGCTGATTACCGCTTCCAGGGTTTCGCGCTCGTGCTTAATGTAGCCTTTTGCGGTTTCGACCAGGTTTGGAATCAGGTCGTAGCGTCGTTTCAGTTGTACATCAATTTGCGCAAAGCTGTTTTCAAAGCGGTTTTTCAGCGCCACTAAACGGTTAAAAATATTAACCAGTGATACGATCAGCAACGCGATGATGACCAGAGTCACAATTGCCGAGGTTCCCATAGATACTCCTTGTTATTTCCTTGGGGGGGGAGGCGGTTCAGCGTTGCCACTGCCCTGTGCCGTCCATGTAAAACTCGCCGGACGACTGAGCTTTCTCGATCAGTTTTTCACCAGCAATGCGTTCGATATTTACCAGCTGAGTATTCTGCTTATTCGCAATTTCCTGGTAGTGGGCTTTACGTTTGGCGTTAATATCGACCACCAGAGCGGCGGCTTCTGGGCTGCCAGCGCTGATCAGACCGAGGTAGCCGTTAGGTTGTTCGCCAACAAGGCCCATGTTTTTTGCGGCGTCCAGCTCCATGGCAGAGGCAGCGAAGCTCATGATCAGAGCTGCTATTAATGTGAAAATACGTGTCATCGTCATCTCCTTATCAGAACAGGCTATTTTCGGATTCGAACAGGTCTTCCAGATCTTTCTCGACCTTCACCCGGACTTCATGTTCGATTTTGACGTTGAGGTTGATGGTGATCGGCTTCTCTGGCGCGGCGACCTTGAGCGTACAGGCGGTTAACGGCGCCAGCATGATCAGCATCAGTAATGGATGTTTCATAGTCAGAGTCCTTACTGTAAGTGTTGCTACTGTACCCTGTGAACGGGAATCTGGGAACGATCTCTGGTAAGGATTGGTATAGCCGTCACAGCGAGATCGCCGGTTTCTGCGATCTGAAATGCAGCTGTTGTAGCCGTCTATGGGATAATTAGTTGCTCTGTATCATGCCTCAGCGTTCAAACCCGGACAATTTGTGGCTATAATGCGTCCGACTTAAAATTACGATAAGCCTGATTGGCTCTGATGAGGACATCTTCGTGAAGCAACTGAAAGCATTGATTCTGGCGGCAGCCACTCTGGTTATGGCTCAGGCGTATGCCGCAAGTGACGCACAGGCCGACAAAATCCGCGACCGCATCGCACCAGTCGGTGAAGTATGTGTAGGCGCAGACTGTGGCGGCGTTGCTGTTGCAGCAGGCGAACCACGTACTGGTGAAGAAGTTTACAACACTGCATGTACTGCCTGTCACGGTGCTGGCATCCTGGGCGCACCAAAGAAAGGTGACAAGGCTGCATGGGACGACCGTCTTGCCAAAGGTCTGGACGCAACTCTGAAGAACGCGCTCAGCGGTATCAACGCCATGCCGCCTAAAGGTAACTGTGCGACCTGTTCTGACGATGAGATCCTGAACGCGATCAAATACATGGCTGGCCGTTAATTCTTAACGACACTGTGTAAAAAGAACCCCGCTCAAGCGGGGTTTTTTGTACCTGTCTGTTTTTCACTGAGCAGATGTTCGTCGATAAAGCGCTCTTTTCCACTGTTTGTTGCTGTCTGTTTTCCGACTCTCTCAATATTTTTGTTACCAAAAGTTAGGATCACTGGCAGCGGTGTGTGGCTCGACTATAAGTATTTCCGTAATTCAGACACACCGGCTTAAGGAGATTCTTATGGCACATGATGAAGAGTTGCACGACGATGAGTTCGATGCCAACGAAGCGGAAGACAGTTCAGATGATTCTGATGACAGCGATCAGGGTAAGGTAAAAGCAGACGCTGCTGACGACGATGATATGTCGGTGGGTTCTGCCGCTGAGCGTGCACGCATGCGTGAATCGATGGAAGCCGAAGTAGCAGCGTTTCTGGCGCGTGGCGGCCAGATCCAGCAGATCGATGATAACGTTATGGCTGATCCACCACGTAAGCCTCAGACAAACTACGGCAGCCGTCCTATTTGAGTCTGACCGTAATTCAATGAATGGCCCGATTTTGTAGGAAATCGGGCCATTTTTTTATCTGTGCTGGTTGAATCTTAGTCAGGTGCTAAGCTTTTGAAAGTTTGCACGCCAACAGGGAGGGCGGACAATGGTTTCACACTCACGAAAGCAGCGTCGTAAATTGCATGCGATACCGGCTGCGGTTGCGCTTATCATCTTCGCTGTCATGTGGCTATCTTCACACCGTACGTCAGCAGATGTCTTACTTTCAGCGGGTAACTTCAGTGCCTGGGAAAAAGACTGCCGTCATTGCGTTATTGAACCTCAGTACGACGTACTCAAGGGCGAAATTATCCGCCTGGAGACCCGTATGGGTGAGGCTCTGATCTCAGCGCCTTTTGAGTCTGAGGGGCTGAGGCCGGTTCTGACCTGGGAGTGGTCTGCGGATGAGTTCTCGCCAGATGCTGACACCAGCCTGTTCAGGGTGTCTGTGGGTTTTGAAGCCGCTGGTGGTGAAGAGTATCTGATTCACTATGTCTGGCAGCCGGGAGCTGGTAAAGATACGCGCAGCACTCTCGACACCAATGAATTTGTCTGGACTGTAGCCGGCAAAGAGCAGCAGGCTCGTCGCTGGTATCAGGTTGAACGGGACCTGACACTGGATCTTGAAGTGCTCACAGGAGAAGCCATTGAGGTAACTCCTGTAGGGCTCACTGCAGGGCTTGGAGATCCCTCTGGACGCAAGGTTAAAGCAGGAGGCTATCTGGGGAATATAGCGATCAGCTATCTGCCAGAGCCGACACCAACTGAGCCAGTTGCGACCAGTGACTGAACTCAGCGTCGGGAAGATCAAATTCAGGGGGCCATGGGCTCCCTTTTTCGTTAAACCAGACAGTCTTTAACCCCAGCGCGTTAGCCGCTGCGATGTCCTGCTCAGGATGGTCACCAATATGCAGGGTTTCTTCGGGTGTCACGCCTGCATCCTGCATTGCCTGCAGAAACATATCTGGTGCTGGTTTCGGTTGATCAAAATCGTCAGCGCGGTAGTGCGCATCAAAAAAACGTCTATGCCCTGCAATATCCAGATCGGCGTTGCCGTTGGTGACCGCGACGATGGCGTGCTTTGATTTTAAGGCAGTCAGTACATCGGCGACCTGTTCGAACAGTTCGAGCCCGGTACTGCGCGCCTGATAAAACACGTCAAAGGCTTCGCTGGCCATGGCGCGGGCCGTATCAGAATCGTGTCCGGATTGCAGAAACACCCGGCGCAGAACCTGAAAACGGAGCTCTGACACCTTGTGGCGGAACTCAGGATAGGCCGCCACAATCTGTTCTTTGTATTCGCGGATCTTTGCAGGCGGATAGAACTCTGCTGTAACAGGTGAGTTATTGCTGATCCAGTCGTTCACGGCATGTTCAGCGTTGATCAGGGCCTGTGTCGGATTCCAGATCGTATGGTCCAGATCCAAAGTAATCAGCTTAATAGTCACGTCAGCTTACCGGAATCTGCGGTAGGCGTAGCGCCAGAACATCGGCAATAAAGTCCAGGAACAGAGTGTCTACGGAGCTGCGGTAGTAGCCAGGGTCTTCACTGGCGACGGTCAGGATTCCGA
>JAYNJA010000225.1:0-4854 GCA_038109705.1 Thalassolituus sp.
CGCTGCGCGCGAACCCGCTTCGTCTGCGACCTTCACACCGACATAGATCTCGGCGTCTTTATCGTCCGCATAGCGATAGTTGAATTCGGTAATCGGGGATTTACCCAGCAGGCTACAGAACCGCTGAAAGCTGCCCGGCTCTTCCGGAATAGTCACCGCCAGAATCACTTCACGGCCTTCACCGATCTCTGCGACTTCTGAAATGTAACGCATACGGTCGAAGTTAACGTTGGCACCACTGAGAATAGCGACCAGATCCTGGCCTTCAGACTGCTCACGCTCGATATACTTTTTCAGGCCCGCGACAGCCAATGCACCCGCCGGCTCACAAACTGCACGCGTATCGTCAAAGGTATCCTTGATCGCTGCGCAGATCTCATCTGGCGTACAGGTAATGACTTCATCCACGTAGTCTTTGCAGACTTCCCAGGTGTTTTCACCGATCTGAGCCACGGCAACGCCGTCGGCGAAGATACCGACTTCCGGCAGAATCACCCGACTACCGGCTTTCATCGCTGCCGCCAGACAAGCGGATTCAGTGCTTTCGACACCAATAATCTTAACTTCTGGTGCCAGCGCCTTAACGTAAGCCGCAACACCTGCAACTAAGCCGCCACCACCGACAGGAATAAAGATCGCATCCGGATGTGATGGCATCTGACGCAGAATTTCCATACCAATCGTGCCCTGACCCGCGATGGTGTATGGGTCGTCGTACGGATGGATGTAGGTATAACCTTTGTCTTCCATCAGCTTCTGCGAATGCTTAAAAGCTTCATCAAAAGAGTCACCGTGCAGAACTACACGCGCACCGCGAGCACGTACTGCTTTGACCTTCACTTCAGGCGTAGTACGCGGCATCACGATCACAGCTTTAATACCGAGCTCTTTCGCAGCCAAAGCCAGACCCTGAGCGTGGTTACCCGCCGAGGCAGCGATCACACCTTTGGCGCGTTCTTCGTCTGTCAGCTGCACCACCTTGTTGTAGGCACCACGAATTTTGAACGAATACACCGGCTGTTTGTCTTCCCGCTTGAACCAGATCTGATTATTCAGACGTTCGCTCAGGAAGGTTGCCGTATGAATCGGGGACTCAATCGCCACGTCATACACACGCGCAGAAAGAATCTTTTTCAGGTAATCGTTCAGCATACCGGTGTTCCAAAGAGGTGAATTGCACTTCGCACGGCAGAATTTCTGCGGCGCGGACGCGCATTGTAACTCATGGTGCCTTATAATTCCCCGAAAGCATTCCAGCCGGCATCAAACTAAAGAGTAAGCATCTCAATGAACCAGGACGAACTGAAACGCGCCGTAGGCCAGGCCGCCGTTGACTACATCAAACCCCACCTCGATGAAGACAGCATTGTCGGTGTCGGCACCGGTTCAACTGCCAACTGTTTTATTGATGCACTGGCAGAAGTAAAACACCTGTTCGACGGTGCCGTCGCAAGTTCTGAAGCATCGGCTGATCGTCTGCGCAGTCACGGCATTCCGGTATACGACCTGAACAGCGTTGACGGTATGGATTTCTATATCGACGGTGCCGATGAAATTAACGAGCGTCTGGAAATGATCAAAGGCGGCGGTGCAGCCCTGACTCGTGAAAAAATCGTTGCTGCTGTCGCGAAAAAGTTCGTCTGTGTTGCTGATGAAAGCAAGATGGTCGGCCTGCTGGGTACTTTCCCACTGCCTGTCGAAGTCATCCCGATGTCGCGCTCTTTTGTTGCCCGCGAACTCGTCAAGCTGGGCGGAGATCCGGTCTGGCGCGAAGGCGTGGTCACCGACAACGGCGGTCTGATCCTGGATGTTCACAACCTGAAAATTCAGTCGCCTTCCGAGCTGGAAACCCAGATCAACCAAATCACCGGCGTGATCACCAATGGTCTGTTCGCCCTGCGTAACGCCGATGTTCTGCTGTTGGGTACACAGGACGGCGTAAAAACCATCAAAGCCTGAGCCCTGACTCATCGCTATGACTGAGCGCAGCAGGACGCCGCCGTCAGAACTTACGCCAGAAAAAGCGCGACCATCGCGTTTGTCTCGCATCCTGAGCAGCCTGTTTAACAGCCGCTGGCTGCAGGGAGTTCTGATTGCACTGCTGACGCTCATTCTCGCCCTCAGCCTGCTTTACTGGTCGATCGTTCCACTTCTGAATAACTGGTTACCGCCAGTTCTGGATCGCTTTGTCGCCCCCGGCAGCCACATCGTTATCCGCAGTCTGACCCGCCAGCACTTTGAAGTAGATGAACTGGATCTGCAGCCTGCTGAAGGCGTCCTGATTCAGATCCGTAACGCCCGCCTGACTTATCACGGAGCCTCATTACTACTCGGAGAAGCAGACAGCCTCTCTGCCGAATCGCTGAAAGTTGTTATCACCTCTGATGACGCCAAAGGCTCCGGCACAAACGCTGCGTCGAGTTCCTCAAGCAAACCATCTGCAGTTGAACTACCTCTGGTCAGCGACCTGATGACACTGCCAGTCGCCAGTATTACCGTCGACCATGTTGAAATAGATACACCCGATATTTCGACCCGTCTGAACGCCGTGCTTACTCCGGATCACTGGCTACTGACCGGCGATGCAAAGCTCCCTCAACTACAGGAAAAAGTCGCAGTTAATGCGCAGTTGCAGCGCAGTCAGAATAAAGAACTGGCCGGACGCAGCGACTTCCTTCTTATGCTGTCGCAACAGGAACGTTTACTGGCTCAGCTATGGGCTGGCATACACCAGACCGATGAATCAACCTCGGCTCAGATACGCATAGAAGGCGACCTCGATGCCATGCAGGCAGCACTGCCTGTACTCGCCGATATTCCACTGCAAGGGCACAAACTTCTTACAGAAGGAACGCTGTCAGCGGCAAATACGGCTTATTGGCCGCAGGATTTAAGGGCCAACCTGAACACCAGCCTGAGCACACGGAAGTCGCGGATTTCAGACATTCTGACGGTAGAGAAGTCTGCTCTCAAACTCTCAGTCAACCAGACAGAAGCGGGCAAAGGCTGGGTTATTAAAGCCCAACTTGAGCCTCTGAAAGCCAACGTACTTATGGCTGCCACTGCGGACTTCCCGGAAAGCACCTGGACAGTGTCAGCAAAACAACAGAGCCTGTCAGCTCAGTGTGATGCGGCTATCGAAGTCTGCGATGTATCCGCTGATTTAAAGGCCGCGATAGATGGCCTGACGCACTCTTCGCTGGCGCTCACACCTTCTGGCCACTGGGAAGCGTATGGCAACTCATCACTGACCCTGCCACTGTCTATGAGTTATCAACAGGACGCCTTACAAGGCCTTCCCGCCTGGGCAATGGATGGCAAAGGAGAGTTCAAAGCCACTCTGAATGCTGATGGCCACTGGCAACTGACCTCCGCACAGGGGCTGGTTTTCGATGCGACTGTCGATGAATATCAGGGGTGGAAAGTAACGCCTGTAAAAGCCACGGTCCTTGCCGGGCTCAAGGCCAGCGGCGGCCTTGATGATGTCCGCATGATCACGACGGATCCATTGCACCTGACCATCAACAACATAACGGCAACGTCCGCTGCGGATGAAGCAACCCTGCGCCTTGCGCCATCACGCGTCACCTGTAATCCGGGCGAAATAGATACTCTTGATGCCGCCAATGCCATCTTAGCCAACTGCGATATTTCCCTGCGCCTGAACGATTCTGACTGGGGCCTGTGGCCCATTCCAGACGTCAGTCTCAACGGCCCTGTGGCCATTACGATGGACGATATCCGCGAACGCGTTACGGCATCCCTCAACCTGAACGCTGCCAATGGCGAGATCCGTTTCCGCACCCGTGCCGAGCACGATCTGAAAACCAGCAAAGGCAGCCTGCAGTGGCACCTGACTGATGCGCGCCTCGACTGGTTTGCGCTGGGCTTAAGCAAAATGGCGAACCTGACCAGTGTGCAGCTATTGAATGGCCATATGTCCGGTCAGGGCTGGATCGACTGGGAAGACAATAATGGCTAGATGAATATCACACCAGACCTGATGCTACGCGCCGATGGTCTGGGGCTGATTTACGACAACACAGTCACGCTGGAAGAATGGAACGCCATGCTGGCCCTGCGCCGACCGCAGAATGGTGATTATCTGCTTGATGCTCAGGTCTCTGGAAGCAAACTCGACAGCGGTATTCCACTGACCAACATACTGGCCCGGACTCAAACGCGGATTCCATCCGACTTCAGCTACTTTGAAGTTGCCGTACACGAGATTCACACCGACCTGCTAGGCGGTCGCATCTACGCGCCATTGATTCAGTACGACAGCCGCAAAGAAATTAATTCGTTCGGTGTTCGTCTTGATCACCTGCAACTGAGCCAGATTGCAGCCATTGAAGAAAGCGCAGGCATTAAAGCGACCGGCCTCCTCGATGGCATGTTGCCGATTGTGATCACTAAAGAAGGGCCGATGGTGCCCGGCGGCAACCTGTTTGCGCGAGACCCGGGCGGTGTCGTGAAGTATCAGGACGAAAGCGCCGATGCGTTGGCTCAGGCCGACCAGAGCGTTGGGCTTGCAATGCAATTACTGCAGAACTTCCACTATAAGAAACTCCAGAGTGGTGTGCGCTATCAGCCTGATGGTCAGCTCAATCTGTCCCTCCAGTTTCAGGGTAAGAACCCGGATTTCTTCGACGGCCAGGCAACCAACCTGAACGTAAACCTTGAATACAACCTGCTGGATCTGCTGGAAAGCCTGCGTATCGCCAACGACGTGATTGAGAAAGTCGAAAGCAAATACAAATAGCGGGCATCTGAGTGGGCTCCCACTGAAGCCTGCCAGGACCAGGAACCGCCACACCGGCCGATGTCATAAAACCTTCATATTTCCGACACATA
>JAYNJA010000226.1:0-4845 GCA_038109705.1 Thalassolituus sp.
AAAGAAAGATAAAAAGTAACCCGTTCAGTATCTCCCTCCGTTTGTACGGAATCGTCGTGCCTTCGGCCTGAACCTTGCCGCCAATCCAGCCCGAAAAACCGCTTTATTATCGGCTGCAGAAACACGCGAGCCGGTTGCTACTGCACCGATTACCCTTGCTCAGGAAACTGAAAATCAGCGTGCTTTGATCGTGTATATGCCGGTATTCAGTCGGGGACCAGATGATGTTCTCCTTGGCTACGCCAGCGGCGTTATGCGGGTGAATGGCATCTTAGGTGAGAGTATTATAAGAGCCCGCGAAGCGGGGCTTCGTTTTAATTTATACGATGTCACTAATGGCACCGAACTGCCTATTTTTGAGTCCCCAGTGCCGTCACAGGCAAAATTACCGGTGTTTACCTTTTATGAGAATTTTGCCTCCCGGGATTACCGTGTAGAAATATTTCCGGCGACGGATTTCTTGTACGGGGGCGATGACTGGACGAGTTACGTGATTCTCACTGGCGGCTTTATTATCGCTGCGCTCTTTCTGATTTTTATCCTGACAATGACTGGTCAGCTCCAGTCGATTCAGCGCCAGGTTGAATCCCGAACCAGTGAACTACGGGAGGCCGTTTCCAGAGCAAATGCTGCCAGTGATGCTAAATCATCGTTTCTTGCCAACATGAGTCATGAGCTCCGGACACCTCTTAACGCCATCAATGGTTTTCTTAAGCTTGTCTTAGATACCCGCCTGACCTCACAGCAGCGGGACTATTTGCAGAAAGCGGATCTTGCGGCGGTGACTTTGTTAGGTCTGATTAACCAGACACTGAATTATGCCCGAATCGAGTCCGGCAAAATGGAGCTTGAACAGGGCGATGTCCGTATGCGCGCGATTGCCCGCAAAATGGAAGCGCTGTTCGGGCACGTGGCGGATGAGGGAAATATCGAGTTCTCGATTACGTTGGATAATGATGTACCGGATGTCCTGGTCGGCGATGAACTGCGAGTTGAACAGATCGTACTCAACCTGCTTAGTAACGCGTTTAAGTTTACTCGGGAAGGCGCAATCAGGCTGATCATCAATTATGAAAAAGAAACGTCGAAGTTGCAGATCAGAGTAGCGGATACTGGGGTTGGGATACCGGCTGACAAGATTCAGCATGTTTTCTCAGCCTTTGGCCAGGCAGATGCTTCTGTCAGCCGCCGATTCGGCGGCACGGGACTGGGGCTGAGCATTTCGCGACCGATCGCGCAGATGATGGGGGGCGATATTCTGGTGCGTAGTACTGTCGATGAGGGCAGTGAGTTCTGCGCCATCATGTATCTGCCTGAGGGCGAGCGGAGCCGAGATAATATCTACTCAAATGATCCGAAAGCGCTTCTGGCGGACAAGTGCGTGCTCATCGTCGAAGACATCCAGATTAACCAGTTGATTGTGCAGGAATTTCTACACAAACAGGGTATTACCACCCTGATCTCAGAGAATGGCCTTGATGCTGTAAACCTGATGCAGCAAGAACCTGCAGTAGATCTGATATTAATGGATGTGCAGATGCCGGTGATGGATGGCTACACCGCGACAGAGAAAATCCGTGAATTTAATGCTTCGATTCCGATTCTGGGGATGACGGCCAATGCTATGGATGACGATAAAAAAGCCTGCCTCAATTCTGGTATGAACGATCATATTGCCAAGCCTATTGATCCTGACCGGTTACGTTTGCTGCTGGAGCAGTGGCTGGCACCGCAAACTTAAGCCTGACATAGCTGCCGGTGGCCTTGACGGAATGCGCCACGCCGAATAACCTGACGCTGCTTCTCATCAATGTAATCGCCAAGGATGGATACACGGTGTTGTTCCCTGTCCCTGCGCCTATAAATCACAGACGGAACTGCACATGCGTAAAACTCTTTTGGCAACAAGTCTGCTCGTTGCATCTGCATCGGCGTTTGCCGCACCGGCGGAAATATCCGAAACCTCATTTATCGTTGTTACTGACTCTTCTATGGTCCGTGCCTCCGCTGTCAGTGCTCTGAAGACTGCGTTGCCGAAAGCTACAGTAAAAACTCTGAAAACCATGCCTGATTTCTCGGTGGTTCGTATCCCTGAGAAAGCCTCAGTTAAAGCTGCAATGCAGAGAATGAGTGCCATTCCAGGGGTTACTGTTTACCCGGATTATAAAGTACATGCACTGGCGTCTAGCAGCGTTGTGGCAGTTGATCCCATGTTCAGCGAACTCTGGGGTCTGGATTCTAGCTACGATTTTGATATCAATGCTCCTGAAGCCTGGAATATTCAGACAGGTAGCGCAGATGTGGTGATCGGTATTATTGATACTGGTATCGATTACACGCACCCGGATCTCCAGGCGAATGTCTGGGTAAACCCGCGAGAGGTTCCTGGTAACGGTATCGACGATGACAACAATGGCTGGGTTGATGATATCTACGGTATTGATACGGCTAATGGTGATAGCGATCCATTTGACGATGGAGATCACGGCTCGCATGTAGCGGGAACCATCGGTGCGGCGGCGAACAATGGCGAAGGGGTTACAGGCATCGCCTGGAATACCAAAATGATCGGCTGTAAGTTTCTCGATATCGATGGTTTTGGAACAGAGTCGGGTGCGATTGAATGTCTGGACTACTTCCTCGATCTGAAGAACTCTGGTGTGAATATTGTCGCCACCAATAACAGCTGGGGGGGGGGATTCTTCAATCAGCCGTTACTGGATGCGATTGAGGCTCACAACGATGCTGGAATTTTATTTATTGCGGCAGCGGGGAATGAAAGCAACAACAACGATACCTCCCCTAGTTATCCCGCAAGCTATGACGTGGACAATATTATTTCTGTTGCTGCCCATGATGAATTTGGCACGCCGGCAGATTTTACTAACTATGGCCCTCAGTCGGTCGACATTTCGGCGCCGGGCGTAGATATTCTGAGTACGGTTCCCGGCCCTACGTATGAACTGTTCTCCGGTACATCGATGGCGACCCCACATGTAACCGGTGCCGTTGCTCTGATGGCTGCACAGTATCCGGACATGCCTGCTCATGAGATCAAAACATTGCTGCTAAATTCGGCGGTGTATGAGAGTAATCTCTCTTCATATGTCGGCTATGGACGTTTACAGCTGATCGGCGCGGACGGATCTGGTGCGCTGAACTGTATCGATCAGACCTCCTATCGTAGCCTGCAGAGTGATGAGTTATCTGTTGAATCAGGCACTGACGTCACTCTGCTTTTTGGTGCATACAACTGCATGACTTCAGTTAGCACTCTTTCAGTACTTTCAAATGGTGTTATTTATCCTCTGTCCGATGATGGACAGGGTGCTGATGCCGTTGCTGGTGACGGGGTGTTCAGCCTGCCAGTGACTGCAAACTGGAATACTACACGTACATTCACTGTGCTGGCGGACAATGGTGATCTGACTAACGCAGTTGTATCGGTAACTACCTACACCATGCCTGAACTAACGGAGATACCTTTTGAGTATGTTGATATCAGTGGGCAGAGCATAAATCTGTATCTGGGTGATGATAGTGCGACAACCGTATCTCCGGGCTTCCCGGTTATGCTGCCAGACAATTCGACGGCGGACTCTATTTACGTAAGTAGTAATGGCTTTATCGGCCTGGATGGCAACGGGACTGCCAGTTTTGGTAATACCAGGCTTCCTGCAAATATAAATTCCCAGGCCGTTTACCTGCACTGGAGCGATCTGAACCCTGGTTCAGGAGGTGCTGTGCAGTATGCTGTGGTAGGTACTGCACCGGAGCGGAAACTGGTTATTGAGTATGCGGATGTGCCTCCATATGGCGATACCGGTGGCATGACTTTCCAGATAGTACTGCAGGAGTCGTCGCCCACGGTGATGATGAATTACCTTGATGTGACGTCAGCGTCTTCAACCCGAAGTAACGGTGCGAATGCGACGATTGGTTATGAACTTGATGGCAACGCTTTGCAGTTCGGCTATAACGAGGCGGTACTTCGAGATCAGATGTCGCTGAAAGTAGGTTCGCAAGAGATAGACCCTCTGGCTCCAGTGATTACGGAGTTCCGGGTATCTTCCGGTGTGTTCCGTCCAGAGCTTCCGATTGGTTTCAGCGGCACTGCTGAAGCGCCGCCAGAGGCACCGGATGCCACCGTTGAGCTCGCCATTGATTTCGGTGATGGTGTACAAGTACCGTACGAAGCCGGAACAGAAGCGTTCTCTGGTTTTCCAATCGGCCTGCAGCGGGCAACGCTGTTCGCTACCGCTGGTGAGGTGACTGTGTCTCGCTCCGTTGAGTTCGTTATCTACGATTACACCAGTGACGAGCAGGAGCTGATGGGGCAGGCGTACGAGCAGGGTGTTGCTGACGTGGTCACTGACCCGGCAGCGTACGGCTTGATTTCGTCGCTGGCTGACGCGGCAGACATTATTCGTCAGAATCCAGAAGTCTATGGTCTGGCACCGGTTGTGAATACTCCTGAAACGCTTGCCGCACTGCCTGCTGGCAAATACCTGCTGGGTACACCTGTTGATATCACCAATATGTATGAATATTTCGGAAATGCGAAATATATCATTACGTACAAAGACGGTGTGAACTACGGTTGGTCGCGCTATCAAGGGATACGAGACATCATGGTTGATCGTGGTTACACCATCATCAACCAGATGGATGCGGGTATGGGCTACTGGCTGTATCAGTAACAGTCTTTCCTGATTCTTTGATGAAGCCCCGGCCCGTCCGGGGCTTTTTTGTATAAAATGCAAACAGAGTTGGATTGTTTTCGCTCTCGCAACACTATGTTCTGCTAAACTGTCGCCCGACTGTAATAATACGGATAGAGGCAAT
>JAYNJA010000227.1:0-4837 GCA_038109705.1 Thalassolituus sp.
ACCTGCAGAATCCTGTAGGAGCCGATCAGCGTATTTTGCTATCGGCGATGGTATTTACGCTCCTCTCGCCGTTAAACGCGCTTCGCGGTTTGAACGGCTCCTACGACTAGCATTCTCCTTTGCATGTTGGCCCGTATAGAAATTTGGCCTGTCTAACGTACATGGACACCGGCTTACCGCGGAACTCTATCTAGACTGACAAACAGAGTCAGGAGGTTTCTGTGTTCTTAGTAATTGAAGATAGTCCGATCGTTCAGAAGATACTGCGTCATACACTCAGGCAACAGCAGGTTGAGCCTGTGGTCTTTGCTTCGACAAAAGCTGAAGGCGTAGAGGCGTTCGAGAAACATAAAGATGGCTTGATCGCTGCTATTGTCGATATATCTCTACCGGATGCGCCTCAAGGCGAGATGGTTAACTACATCGTTGAGAATAGACTCCCCTGTATTGTATTGACCGGCACTGACGATGAAAATCAGCGCAAGAAGCTACTTAAGCTTGGTGCCGCTGATTACGTCATAAAGGAGAATCGCTTCTCCTATCAGTATGCTGTACGCATGCTTGATCGATTGGCTCGAAACAGAAAGATTAAGGCGCTTGTTGTCGATGACTCTACTACTATGCGTCAGGTGGTCAGCTACTACATGAAGCTACAGTGCTTTGATGTGATTGAGGCTAAAGATGGGCGTGAGGCTTTGGAGCTTCTCGAAAGCGAGCCGGATATTCGGTTAGTTATCACTGACTACAATATGCCCAATATGGATGGTTTCAGACTGACCCAGGAAATTCGCTATCGTTATGAGAAACGGCCTATAGCTATTATTGGCCTTTCCAGTCAGGAGGACTCGAATACTTCGGTACAGTTCATCAAGAAAGGTGCGAATGACTTTCTGCAAAAGCCATTTCAACAGGAAGAGTTTGGCTGCCGGGTAACAAATAACATCGAGGCACTGGAACAACTGATATCTCTGCACGAGCAGGCGACACTGGATTACCTGACAGGGTTAAATAATCGTCGTTACTTTATTGAAGAAGGTAACGAATTGGTTAAAAAGTACCGCAGCTCAGGGACGGATTATGCTGTTGCTCTGATGGACCTTGATAATTTTAAAGGCATAAACGACGAACATGGTCACGAGGCCGGTGATGCAATCCTGACTCAGTTCGGAGAGTATCTGAGGCATACCTTTTCGCGCTTTCACCTCGCTCGTTATGGTGGTGAAGAATTCGTCGTTGTTATTGGTGGTCTGGATGAAAGTAAGGTCTTCGATCTCGTGGATCAGTTCCGGCACTATATTTCGGAACAGATATTTATCCTGCCTGATGATGACTATATACGGGTCTCTGTTAGTGTCGGGATCGCAGGGGCAGGGAGTACCGCAGGTCTGGAATTGAAGGATCTGTTACAGCGAGCTGATGAAGCTTTATATCAAGCGAAAGAAGCGGGAAGGAACATGGTGGTACCGTACAGCCCAGAGTAGCCAAGGTACACGAGTGTTTAAGTGAAAAAAGAGACAGGTAGTACCTGCCTCTTTTCGTATTGCTCGTCAGCCGTCTTACACGCCTGCAGCCTTAAACGTCGCGCTGACTATCGCCTGAGCTTCCTCAATGATCTGAGCCAGATGCTCTTCACCTTTAAAGCTTTCAGCGTAGATCTTATAGATCTCTTCGGTGCCCGATGGACGAGCAGCGAACCAGCCATTGTCTGTGGTGACTTTCAGACCGCCAATCGCTGCACCATTGCCTGAGGCATGAGTGAGCTTTTCTTTGATCTCTTCACCGGCAAGCTTTTCTGCGGTCACGTCGTCGGCGCTCAGTTTCTTCAGAACGGATTTCTGTGGGCCTGTTGCTGCAGCATCAATGCGCTTGTAGACCGGAGCTGAGAATTTTTCAGTCAGGGCAATGTAGTGTTCACCCGGATCTTTGCCGGTCACGGCTTTAATTTCAGCGGCTAACAGCGCGAGGATGATGCCGTCTTTATCAGTTGACCATACCGTGCCGTCTTTACGCAGGAAGGAGGCACCAGCGCTCTCTTCACCGCCGAAACCGAACTTGCCGGTATACAGACCATCAACGAACCATTTAAAGCCGACAGGGACTTCTGAGAGGGTGCGGCCCAGGTCTGCAGCAACGCGGTCGATCATGCTGGAAGACACCAGGGTCTTACCGATGGCGAGATCCTGTGACCATTGTGGGCGATGGGTATACAGGTAGTTAATCGCAACTGCGAGGTAGTGATTCGGATTCATCAGGCCGACGGACGGTGTCACGATGCCGTGGCGATCGTAATCCGGGTCGTTGCCGAGGGCGATATCGAAGTCGTCTTTTAAATCGATCAGACCAGCCATCGCGTAAGGGCTGTAGCAGTCCATACGGATCTTGCCGTCTTTATCCAGCGTCATAAACGAGAAGGTCGGATCAACGCTTTCATTAACCACAGTGATATCCAGACCGTAGGTCTCGGCAATCACGTCCCAGTAAGCGATGCCCGAACCGCCTAAAGGGTCTACACCAATCTTCACGCCTGCTTTTGCAATGGCATCCATATCAATCACACTGGCGAGGTCATCAACGTACGGCTTGATGTAGTCGTATTCAGTCACCAGATCAGAGGCCCATGCCTGAGCGAAGTCCATACGCACAACGTCTTTACTGCCGCTGTTAATGATGTCGTTCGCGCGGCTCTCGATCTGGGAGGTTACGTCAGTATCGGCTGGGCCACCATTGGGTGGGTTGTATTTAAAACCGCCATCCTGAGGTGGGTTGTGTGATGGGGTAATGACCACACCGTCTGCCAGTTCAGAGGTTTTACCTGTGTTGTACGTCAGAATCGCATGAGAGATCACAGGCGTTGGTGTGTAGCCGCGGCCTTGCTGAACACGCACGCTGACGCCGTTTGCTACCAGCACTTCTACAGCGGTGATAAATGCACACTCAGACAGGGCGTGGGTGTCCATGCCAATGAAGAGCGGGCCGGTAATGTCGTTCTGCTGACGATATTCAACTAACGCCTGGCAGATGGCAGAAATATGCGTCTCGTTAAAAGAGCCGTTTGCGGAACTGCCGCGGTGGCCGGAGGTGCCGAAGCTCACCAGTGTATCGGCGGATGGCTGGCGGACATAATAGTCGGCGACGAGGCGTGGAATATTGGCAAGATCAGAGGCGAGGGCTTTCTGGCCGGCTCTTTCATGTAGGCTCATGCAATGAGTTTCCTTACAAAGACGTCTGGTAATACTGTGTATTGTGCCTGCTGTGTATGACACCTTCCAGACTCTTTCGGAAGAATGGCCGTCTCATATCTTATGGATTAGCCGGGTGTGGTGATCGTTGAGGCATTCGGTTACTCTCTGGCTAACGTTCATTCACGAGACTCTGAGATGTCAGAAGATACTATTTTCGGAAAAATCGCCCGCGGCGAAGCGGATGCCAAGATCGTTTATGAAGATGATCAGTGTCTGGCGTTCCGCGATATGTTCCCTGCGGCACCTATGCATATTCTGGTCATCCCGCGTAAGCCTATTCCGCGCTTATGTGACGCCGAAGAAACGGACGCCGCGCTGCTGGGGCATATGATGCTGGTTGCGAATAAAGTTGCCGAGCAGGAAGGCCTCGGGGATAAATTTCGCTTAGTCATCAATAACGGTGCAGGGGCGGGGCAGTCGGTGTTCCATTTGCATATGCATATCATCGGTGGGCGTGATCTGTCCTGGCCTCCGGGTTAACGCTGGTTGCGTTGCTGCCACTGTGTTGGACGTTATTTCGAAATACTCATTTAGCGCACTAAACTCCGCTTTCTCAATAACGTCCGGCCTTGTGGCAGCGGCCTCACCGACGCGTTAACGGCACCGCTCGCCTACGCTTTCGATGAGCGATCTGTGATCGAAGCACCGTTCTGGTTTCTAAATTTACTTTAAAAATTTTTTCTGATGAAAACTGAATTTAAAGAACTCCGTGCGCGTCTGCATGACGGGCGAAATCTTGTTGTTGATCATTGGTCTGTATCTGCGAATCAGACCTGGGGAATTATCGGGACCAACGGCAGCGGTAAGACGGTGCTTTCGCGATTGTTTGCCGGTGGTGTGCGTCTGAGTCACGGCGAGGTGTCTGGTCTGCCAGAGCGCGTCGCGTTCGTGTCGCTGGAAGCGCAGGCGGCGCTTATCGAGCAGGAGCGTCGGGAAGATGAATCTGATCTTATGGATCAGAAAGATATCGGTACGCTGGTCAGTGAATTACTGGCGCCGGTTGAGGACGTCGCCGACTGGATTCAGTTGCTGGGGATGGAGCATATTCTGTCGCAGGGTTTCCGCTCATTATCGACGGGCGAGAGCCGTAAGGTGATGCTGGTGAATGCGGTACGGCAGAAGCCGGACCTGCTGATTCTGGATGAACCGCTTGAAGGTCTGGATGCGAAAAGCCGTGAGGCGCTGGCAGAGGCGTTGTTTCAGTTGCACGACAGTGGCCAGCGTCTGTTATGGGTCGCTAACCGCTTGGAAGAGCTGCCAGACTGGCTGACGCATCTGGCGTTTGTTCACGATGCCCGCTTATTGGTTCAGGGCGAACGTGAGTCGGTACTTACCTCGCCTGAGGTTCACTCGTTACTGCACTTTGATAAGCCGTTATCGGATTTCCCGGAAGCGCCGGTGAAATACGGGCTGAACTCGGATGAACCCTTGGTGCGCCTGGTGAACGGCTCAATCGTTTACGGCGACCGCACTCTATTCTCCGAACTTAATTGGGAAGTGGAACCGGGCGCACACTGGGCGATCACGGGTCCTAACGGCTGCGGTAAGACCAGTCTGTTGCAGATGATCACTGGTGATAATCCGCAGTGTTATCG
>JAYNJA010000228.1:0-3054 GCA_038109705.1 Thalassolituus sp.
CTGCGAACTACCAGTTCAGTAGTGTTGAAAGTGCGGACCTGAACAGTACGACCCTGGTAGGTACTGCGAATGCAGATACCTTTGATGTCACTGCTGAAAATGCACTGACTTCTGCAGGAATCACATTTACCAATGTTGCAGTGATCGACGCCTCTGCTGGTGCGGATCAACTCAACACTGCTGGTGCTACAGCTCAGTTAACTGCGACGGATAATCAGGTCGAGGTATCTGGTATTACGGTTAACGCAATTGAGAATATCGATGTCGGCGACGGCACCTTGCAGGGTAGCTCTCTGGCCGAAGTGTATGTCGTCACGGCAGCAGACGGAGTGGTCAATACCAAGGGTATGACCGTAACCAGCGTAGCGACTCTGAATGCCGGTGGTGGCCTGGATACTGTACGTAGCACTCAGTCTCTGAATGCAGAACTGACCGGTGACACGCAAGAATTTGATATGTCTGGTATTCGTTTCGAAGCGGCTGAATTTGTTGCTCTTACCGACGGTTCAGTGACTGGTTCAGCGGGTGATGACGAATTCTCTGTCGGCGCTAATAGACAGGAAGTGAGCTCCAACGGGATTCTGTTCTCAGGCGTGACCACGGTGAATGGTTCAGACGGCGAAGATAACGTGTCTTCAACGGCTGCGTTTGTCCTGCTGAATGGCGATACGAATTCGTTCAATGCATCAGGTGTGCGTTTTAACGAAATCGAGTCCGGTACGTTAACGAATGGTCGTATCGTCAGTGCATCAGCAAACGATGAAGAATTTATTCTGGGTAACGGCTCTGGTCTGTTGTCGGCAAACGACGTGTCGTTTACCGGTGTTGCCAGCGTCTCTGCCGATACAACCGATGCGATCGTAGCAAACAGCGCTGGTAGCGACTTCGTCATTAACGCTGATAGCACAGTGGCTGCGAATGACATTACGTTTACTGGCTCTCGAGTGATTACCGGTGATGCTGGTGCCGACACGCTGACCAGCAATATCTCCGCAGCCGAGTGGCTGATTGATGCTGTCGGTGATGGTGTAAACAGCGTTGCTGATTTCGTCTTCAGTAATATCGAGGCCCTGACCAACGGAGCCGGTGACCTTAACCTGGTGACCTCTCTGCAGGCTGTATTTGCCGGCGATAGTGTCAGCTTCGGCGATGGCGCGATGACTCTGAACTTTGATGGCTCGCGAAACGTTTCCATTGAATCATTGTATGGCTCTGGGTTTACTGCTCAGGCTGTAAATCGCAGCGATCTGGCGATTAGTGGTCAGGTAAATGCCGATAATCTGCTGATTATTTCTTATGGAGATATCGAACTGCAGACCGACATAAACCTGATCAGCATTCAGGCCGCTGATGGTCGTTCGATTGATGCCACAATTATTCAGAACGGCAACCTGATTATCCGCAGCATCGATGTGGGTGAGGGTGGTACTCTGATTCTCGACAGCCTGGTTGCGGGTACAGGGATTCTCAGTGCCGAAACGCCTAACACCACTGACGTGAAAGGCCTGAATACCTATATCGGTGCCGGTAACTCAGGTGTTGAAGGGGCTGGTCAGTGGGCTGGTGTTGGTACCGATGGTCAGCAGTTGACCTTTGAAGTTACCCTCGAGCTTGATCTGAGTGCAGTAACCTTCGTAACGCCATACTTCCCGAACGGCGCGCCACTGTATTACAACACCGAGGGTAACGAGACTGACTCTTTCATCAGTTCGCAGTCGTCGGCGTTGATTATTAACCGCAGTGTCGGAGATGTATCGCAGATTGACCCTGCGGTGTTTGAGGCTCTGACGCCATTTATTGCAGACGCGAACTCAGTCGCGGGCTCTACCACACTCGCGAGTTCCGATACGCCAGCAATGATGGATACCCAGCTTCTGGCAACGCTGTTGGCATCTTACGAACCAACAGCGGCGGGTGATGTTGAAGGCTACACCATTGAAGGTGAAGAAAAGAAAAAGCCTCGCAAACAGACTCAGCAAAGCACGGATTCAGAAAAAGAAGTACGGGTTGTTTACAACGACTCCGGTGAAGTAATTGGTATGGTACGTGATTATGTGTTCCGCACCGGTGATTCACTCTGGAGCTTGTCGCAGCGCTTCCTCGGAACCGGTTTTGCCTGGAATAAAATTCTTGAACAGAATCCGGATATAGAGAACCCATCTGCCATTGCTGATGGCTCAGTAATTAAGGTGATTGAGTCAGTAAGCGATGAAGTAGCGCAGAAACTGAAAGCTGCGTTTGATTCAGGCCTCGGGGTGCGCGATGGCAATAGCGTTGTATTCCCAGCTGAATTCCGTCAGCAATTAAACTGATATCAAGTTGAAGAATGATGGCTCCTTCGGGAGCCATTTTTTGCTTTGGTTTTAACAAGGACAGAACCATGTTTTCCCTGCTTTCCCGCCGCCTGTTAATAACAACAATACTCGGTGCATTTTCTTTCACGGCATTCGCTGAATCCGGCCGGGAAGATTATGACCTCGACGACGACGGCTTAATTGAAATCAATGATCTCGCCGATCTGGACGAAATTCGTAATAACCTCGATGGCACAAGCTTGTATGGAACTAGCCAGGGGTGCCCAGAAGCAGGCTGTAATGGTTTTGAATTAACTACCGATCTGGATTTCGATACCAACGCCGATGGCGTCATGGATGAAAACGATGCCTATTGGAATGACGGCGCCGGTTGGGAGCCGATCGGTACGTATTCTGGAAATAATTCAAGTGTTTCTTTTTCCGGGATGTTTGACGGTAATGGTTTTGTCATTCGTAACCTTTATATCAACAGATCGTCATCCCAGTATCAGGGCTTGTTTGGCGGTGCGATAGGCGCTCAACTGTGCAATCTGATACTCACTGGTCCGTTGACCTCCGTGACTGGGCAGCAATACGTCGGAGTTTTGGCGGGTACCCTCGTAGGCTCTGAAGTAACCGATGTCTATGCATCGGGCTCTGCCAGATCACAATCTAACAACATTGGTGGCATTGCTGGTGACGCGCCAGATACGTCATTGCTGCGTGTGCAGAGTGCCGCGGCGGTTGAGGGGAACTATGG
>JAYNJA010000228.1:3064-4798 GCA_038109705.1 Thalassolituus sp.
TTTGAAGGGAATGGTTTTGCCATTCGCAACCTTTATATCAACAGATCGTCATCTTATCTGGGCTTTTGGGGTGGCACGTACGGCGCGCAATTGCGCAATCTTATACTCACGGGACCTCTGACCTCCGTGGCGGGGTATCATAGCATAGGGGTTTTGGCGGGCTACCTCCGAGACTCGGAAGTAACAGGTGTCTATGCTTCGGGCTCTGCCAGCTCACAATCTAACAATATTGGTGGCATTGCTGGTTACGCGTCAAAGACGTCATTGCTGCGTGTACAGAGTGCGGTAGCTGTTGACGGGGGCAGTTATGTGGGGGGAGTAATCGGGCGCACTGGCTCTACTCCATCGGTCATGCAGGTGCTCGCCACGGGCGTGGTCAACGGCGGAGACTCTGTTGGCGGTATCGTCGGGTATGTTGGTGGTTATGATATTTCTGACAGCTATTGGGCAACGGATGCAACGGGGCAGAGTAATAGTTCCAGATCCGGTACCGCATATAACTATTTGGGTGCGACACTGGCGCAGCTGCAGTGCCCGCTCACAGGTGATGACACGTCATGCCTTACAAATACCACGCTGTATGCTGGCTGGAGCCCGGAACACTGGGACTTTGGTACCACAGAACAATTGCCGGCCTTAAAAGTTAATGGGCGTGTTATCCGCGACAGCGATGGTGATGGGGCTCTGGACGATGAGGACGTCTTCCCGAATAACTTCGCCGTATCCGTCGATGACGATCAGGATGGCTACGCCGATCGTCTGACCAATGGCTGTGATTTCTCCTGCTTTGACATTGGTTCGGAGGTGATACTCGATGCCTTCCCCGGCAATGCTGCTGCCTGGCAGGACGACGATTATGATGGGCTGCCCGATAGCTGGGCGGACGGTTGTGATCTTACCTGTCAGGCCAATTCGGGCCTGACGCTGGATGCCAACCTCAATGACAGCGATAACGACGGATTAACTAATGACTTCGACAGCGATGACAATAACGATGGCATAACCGATGCCGACGCAGACTCTGATGGTCTGATTGAGATTTATACCCTGGCGCAATTAAATGCTGTGCGATTCGATCTCAAGGGATTGGGGCGAGTGATGACAGAGGGTGCAGAGCGTGATTCGTCGGGTTGTCCGTTAACTGTTGTTGATGGAGCCTACACTCAAGGTTGTGTCGGTTATGAACTGATGGCAGACCTGGATTTTGATACCAACGCCGATGGCGTCATGGATGAAAGCGATAGCTATTGGAATGAGGGCGCCGGTTGGGAGCCGATCGGTACATATTCAAACAATCCAGATGTTTCCTTTTCTGGGGTGTTTGAAGGGAATGGTTTTGCCATTCGCAACCTTTATATCAACAGATCGTCATCCCGGTATCAGGGCTTGTTTGGTATAGCGCGCGGCGCCCAATTACGCAATCTGATATTCAATGGTCCGTTGACCTCCGCGACCGGGAGTCAATACGTCGGAGTTTTGGGAGGTCGTCTCCGAGACTCGGCGGTAACCGATGTCTATGCCTCGGGCTCGGTATTCGCGACGGACTCGATATCGGGCTACGCCGGTGGCATTGCTGGTTACGCGTCAAATACGTCATTGCTGCGTGTGCAGAGTGCGGTGGCGGTTGAGGGGAATAATTACGTGGGGGGCGTAATCGGTTTTGTAAACGCTACTCCATCTATTACGCAGGTGCTCGGCACAGGAGTGATCAACGGCGGAGGCACTGTTGGTGGT
>JAYNJA010000229.1:0-893 GCA_038109705.1 Thalassolituus sp.
GGGGTGATCTCGTTGATGCTGGTTCCGCTGGCCAGTACACAGAGTACTGATGATGATTTGTAAGGAGCGAGATTAGAATCTGTCAACGGCTTGAGTTCGTTCTGGTTGCAGAAGGTCATTAAACCCTGGAGCGTATCGGAGACTTTCGTGCGGATTTTACTAGAGCGGATAAAGCGGCTTAACAGGCTCATTGTTTATAGTCCTTGCTGGCATTTGACTTGCCAAAAGTGTTTTTTCGGGCAGAGGTCAGCACTGTAACGCCCATAAGAATGCCCAATAGAGTAACGTGTTTATCAATAATATATCGGGTGTAGAACAGGTCCATACTGATGCCGTAGGTGAGCATGGTAAGTACAGCAGCTAGTGTCATATAACTGAGTGAGAACTGCTTTTTAATTGAGAACCAGATGATACCAGCAAAAAATGACAGTAGAATCAGACTACCCAGAACCCCCTTTGTAGCAAGACTATGAAAGTACAGGCTGTGAGCATGGGTGAAGTAATGTTTTTTTGTAATCACTTTTATATGGCAAGGGTCGTTTGTATCCTTCATCACATTTTCAAAAACTTTTGGACCTATGCCCCAAGCAGGGTATTTTTGATGCACGCACAAGGAGGCTTCCCAGAGATGGAAGCGTTGACCCAATGATGTTTTTGTATTGTCGTGATAAATATATTGTTTGATGCTCCATCCGGTTCTACTGACGTCTCTTGCAAGTTGATCAGAAGAAACCCCGAAAATTGCTAAGCCGATAAATCCTGAAATAACAAAGAAAATGGCCTTTCTACGATAAATAGCAATTAATATCGCCATAAGGGGGAGCAACACAATCAAGCTCGCTCTGGACCCGGAATATATCGCTGCGACAAAAACCAAAATCGCTGAAAGCCCT
>JAYNJA010000229.1:903-4760 GCA_038109705.1 Thalassolituus sp.
ACCATGGATAAAGTTCATTGATGCAAATGGTTGACTCCCATAACAGAAATCGTTGTCCCAGAGAGGTGCCGGTTTTGTGCTTCTGAACATAGGCTTCAATACTGGCATATGAACGTTGAATATTTTGAGTAAGATAATTTGAGCTAAGGGCGAAGACTGTCAGGCCTAGGATGCCTGCAATAAGAAAAGGCAGAGCTCGCTTTTTATAAATTGTTGTCAGGATCACTGCGAGGGGCAAAAGCACAATAAGGCTGGCTCTGGACCCGGAATATATCGCTGCGACAAAAACCAAAATCGCTGAAAGCCCTACCAAGGTTATTTCCCGCTTTCTCTTCAGGCTAACCAGAATGGTGCTCATACAGGCAAAAATCAGAATTGCACCGTTACCAAAAGTCACTGCGTTTTCGTCGCCATTTACTCGATATACTTGTAAGTAAAACTTTTCGTAAAAGGCTGATGCTGCATAGGAAAAACCAGCTGCAATTAAGGCCCATGCGAGCATGCGCAAGGTCATACCGCTACGAACCATCGCGTACATAATGAGTGGCAACACAAGAAAGCGCCCTGCGGGCTCTAGTTGGCCAATCTCACGCACATATGGCGTTCCCCACCAGGAAACGACATAACTGGCAAAGGTGGCTAATGAGAGTATCGATATGATCTTTTGCGCTGGTGAAAATGCAGGGAACCCGCGGTCAACAACTGCATAACCGAGACCAATCAGCCAGAGGATGATTGCAGCGTCCGTTGTGGTAGCCATGTCCCAGGCTTGTGCACAAAGAAAAGTTACGACAGCGGCGAATGTTATATACAGAATTGGCTGTTGCCGTATTTTCGCGACGAACTCCATAGGAATCTATAACCTCAGGCTCTGTGAGCGTCTTTCAGCTCCTGGGGAGCAGTGGACAGTACCCCAATTTTTGTCAGGGTTTGAGTATCACTGTCGGATAGAACAAATTTCTGGAATTCCTGCTTCAGAGTTCCTTCTTCATACAATCTGACCCAGCGTCGATAATGATCACCCATACGCGCATTGGTATCCCGGAGCAGCCGCTGGCGGTTAGCAATATTCGCTTCAAACTGCTCATAGTTCCGGATAGGGTAATGATAAACAGTAATGCCAGATTCTTCCCGGGCATTAAGCCAACGCCAGCCATGTTTGGCTCTATGGTTGCCTCCTTTCATCTTGATCAGACCAGAGGGGTTAACAATAGTTTTTGGGCTGATTTTCACCAGCAGCATAGAAACGGCAGTGTCATTTATCTGCGTGTCAGAATTGTAGAGAACAGGGTTCTTTACCATATAGCTGGCATCAGTGTAGTTGTAGCCTTCTTGTGTGCACTCATCTGTTAAGGCCATGTTCCGGCGCTGCAATGTTACGACCGAGTCATTCACTGACAGATGGTCTTTAAGACTGCTTCCCTCTCTTGCTACCCAGAATTCGTCCGCGTCGTTTGATATCACCAGGTCAGCTTTCAGTTTCGTTCGTGCATACTCTGCCAGCTGGGCCATCCACAGTGCCTGCTGGTAGTTCTGATCTGGCTGATCAATGATATGCAGGTCGTATTCCTTAGTGAGTCGCTCCAGTATCTCACGGGTACCGTCATCGGAGGCGTTGTCCATTACGGCAAAACAGTCGACACCCTGACGTGCGTGAAAGCGCACATTGTCCTCTATGATGTCGGCCTCGTTCTTTACCAGAATCGTCATGGCCAGTCGCATTGACCCTTTTCTTGTGAGTCGGTGTGTCCAGTATTGCAGTGGTTTGAGGAGCATCATGATCCTGCGGGTTCTGATATTGAAATATTGATGTTCAAGCGCTTTAACAAGGCTGTCCAATCGCTGCTGGTATCTGCCGTTATGAAGGCAGATACATCGAGCTCAGGCCGCAACCATTTAGCAGTAAGCAGCGCAGTCGAAGCATCTCCGGCGATTTTACAGTCGGGTCTCAGCAATGGAAGAAGAATCTCCATGGGTATTGAGGGTTCAACCGAGTGAGCGTCTGCAGGCAGGTGCCATACTGTTGTTAGTGCTTCACGACTGCGGTTTGCATCTGTCGTGCGTGGGTGATGCTTGTATCCTGCAGGGGGCGCGCAATTGCTTAGCCAGTTCCCCATCTGTGTCTGACTTTCAGTGATTGCAGACTCGTGTGGGAGCAGCAGCAACCCTGTGAGCTCAGGCAATACATCAGGGCCAGTCTCTAAACACAGATGAGCAAGGCTTGAAAACTCGCTCCGGCCCAGATTAGAGGGCAACTGCTTGCAGGGCCGCAGCTTCAATATGTCGATGGCCGAGTCCGGGAAGGCCAGCACTGAGTGATCAATCCAGTCAGATGCTCCAATAGCGGGTGGCTGATTCCACCAGCGACCGTAAGCAACTTTTTTAACGAGATTGTCTATGACCTGATCTTTGAGCCAGTGGCTGGGGCGACCAAGATAAGAGTATGTGCCGTCGTCGACATAAATACCGCGGGCACTTGAGTGTGCCATGGCGTACTGAAATTCGATCCGGCGATCGTTGCCGGTATAGATCCAATCAGGACTCAGTTGTTTAAGGCATTGCGCTATGTTCTCAAATGCCTGCTTACGCTGTGCCCGCTTGTGCTTCCCTTTTGCTTGCTGAGACAGCTGGTGCACCTGATTAAATGGACTGTCGGTCCAGTGGAGTACAGCATGTCGGAATGTCGCTGTCGTATCAGTCTGGTCTATCAGGCCGAGTTCCGCATCATCGCCTACTGGCAACTCAAAAGCGATCATGGCCGCAGTTAAAACATTAAAGGGGGTCGACGCCAGAAACAGGTGTTTAGCCACAGGCTTGCCCCTCCTGACGGATTCTGTCTGCTACCAGTTTGATATGCTCCGGTGCGGCATCCTGCCAACGTCCGGGAATCTGATACGTGTTCTTCAGGTAATGAAGCAAACCGTTACGGATGTCCGCGTCAGGAACAAAGGCAGGAAGTTCGACTAACGCTTGTTCTAATGAGCGCTGATCAGTCGCATTCAGGGTCAGTCCGGGTAGATCGTAGAACGCCTGCCCAAGAACAAGCGCTGGCTTATTAGCCAATATGGCTTCAATTCCTACCGTTGAATTGATGGTCGCAACAGCGTCTGCATTGGCAATGATCGCAGCAGTATCTCCGGAAGTCAGTAAGCGGATTCGGGATGAGTCTGTTTCCAGTTCTGCAGCCAGCTCATCGTAATTCTGATCACAGGCTGGGTGAGTTTTCAGAACGATATCGGGCATTTGTTCACCCAGGCTTGTTTCGGCCTGTCGTAATGCTGCTACCAGAGCAAACATGTCTTTCAGCCAGGGCGAAAAGAGGACTACCTGGCTATCGGTGTTTACCTGGAAAGGGATGAATACATAATGCTCAGGAAGCCCTTCAGGTTTCTCCAGCAAAGATGAAGGCTGTCTGTTGGAATCTGTCGACTCAATTTTACGGAAGAATTCGCTGTCCCGGGGCACGCTGTTATGAAAATTTACACCCACAGGATCAAAGGTAGTCATACCCGGGAGCAGGCCGTTCTCCATAACGAATACCCGAATGCCGAGGCTTTCGGCTGCTGCCTTTACGATTCTCTGGCGAAATTTAAGCCCATTCCAGATGACGATTGCATCGGGACGTTGGCGTCGGATTGCGTGACGATATACGTAAAACAGTAAACGACTTTCGAGGCGCTTCAGGTTGCGAAACTTTTTCCAATACTGGGGTGGGCGCTGCTGGCCTTTGCTGCTGTTCTGTTTTTCTCTGACGTGATCACGAACAATGGCGGCCAGAGTACGAGATGGAGGTGTACGCGTATTAAGTAGCCAGCGAGGATTCGCCCACAGGTTTTTATGCCAGATGACCGTAGCAC